>CADBMP010000001.1 GCA_902795775.1 uncultured Lachnospiraceae bacterium
AGCGCAAAATGAGGGTATGAAAAGTACGGACTTCAATTCTTAACATCATATTAACATCACGGAGCAAAAAATATGTCCAAGAAACCTTGATTTTGGTGTGTATAATCGGGCGAATACCCTATCTTTTTCATATTCCCATAACCTTCCGCATAATTACTCAATTCTGAAATAGGTTTCATATTTGGCATAGTCAATCATCTCCTAAATAAATTCTATCTGCAATCCAACCCGTTCTGCCTCTCCCCGAAAAGCCTCCTGTGCCTCCCGTAATGCCTACATAGAAGAATTTGCAATAATGCCCATTTCTGATTTTCCGTTTTTGTCCAGTCAGCGGTACAGCAGGAATCATCCAGCCTGTTCTCTATGTCAGAACCGTGATTCCTTATGTCATCAAAATGCGCATCGATGTATTCATCCGCCAGCGCAAGGCAGACGAACCTGATTTCTGGCAAATCCTGTGCATGTTTTTTGCACATAACGGAGTTTGCTGCTTTTGCAAACTCCTAAGCTCTAAGTGCCCCTTCATTGAATGCATTCTCTATCAATGCGGAAAGAGCTTCGCTTGCGTATCAATTGCCCTGATAAAGCTTGTTTATGATGTGCCAGACTTAAGATACTCCTCAAATTCCGGTGTTCTTGACCAATACCGGATTCCCCAGTTATCGAAGTTCCATTCTTCCATGTAGTCATTACATTCATAATCGACATACCATAGCATCCCGTCCTGAATAACAAAATTTGTTGGAAAGTAGTCTATATTCAGCCCCACATTAAAAGCTTTCAGTGCCATTGTACGTGCCTGCGGCAAAAACTGTTCTACTGAAGTCCCTTCTAGAATCATGTCAAAAATAGTTTTGCCATCAACATATTCCTTGACAATCCGCTCATTCTCTTCATCAATAGCCAGCATCTTCGGGACTCTGATTCCGGCATTTGTAATGCGTTCATAGTCATTTTTCTCAGCCTGTATCTTGTTTCCAAAGCTATAGTAGTCACACGGCTCATGATGTATTTGCTTTAAAACCACCTTCTGTCCATTCCGGTCTGCAAGATATGAATACCCGCCTTTTCCATGTCCGAGAAGTTTAATCATCCGATATCCTTTTCCACACACGTCTATTTTCTTCTCTAAGACGAATCTTGGTCCTTCCTCCCCGGCTTCACCGGTTGGAATAAATCCAACATTAGCCAGTATTCTCTTTGATGGCAGATTGTCCGGATCAGTTTCTGCCTCGACTCGTGATACTTTATTCTGAGCTATTGCCCATTCAGTGATAGCCCTGACTGCCTCAGTCATATATCCATTTCCGCAGCAGCCTTCCTTAAGGCCATAGCCTATTTCTACCATTCCATCATCTGTGATTCCTTTAAAGCAAAGGTCTCCCACGATAGCTTTCGGCTGTTCCTTAAGTTCCATGTTCCAGGCTGCAAACCATACTCTGTCTTCCGGATTATCAAGGCAGCCTTGAAGCATCTCGGAGTATGCCTTCCTCATTTCCAAATCTTTCTCATCGTCTATAACCCTCTGCATATCCTCATTTGATATCGGATACAGGAATAGCCTTTCCGTTTCTATTTTTATCATGTATCTCCTTACTCAAAGATCTGTCCGGGAAGCTTTTGCTTCTCCTTTGGCAGAAAGCCTTTATCAAACTCATCAACATCCTCATCCTTCACATAGTACCCTTGCGGAGTCTGATATACCCCGGTCACATCATGCAGATATCCCGGAATCAGCTCCTTACAGAGAAAGAAGGAAGAATCTGCATCTTCCGGCAGGTCATGATACCGTATGCCAAACTCTCTGGCATAGGCAAAGCCACTTTTGCCATAGAAATCAATGTTTCCTTCAAAAAGAACAGCCCCGAAGCCCATTTCTTCCGCCTTCTCCAAAGAGTAATCCAGCAAAGCCTTCCCATAACCCTTGCGCTTCAACTCTGGAATAATTCCTATCGGCCCCATCGTTAAGACGGGAATCGTCCTCCCGTCATCCGCTTCAATAATCGTCTTCACGAACATATTCTGCCCGATCAGACGCCCTTCCTGTTCCATGACAAAATCCAGTTCCTTCACAAATGCCGGATCATCCCTCAGCACATGGAGCACATAATGCTCACTGCATCCCGGACGGTAAACATTCCAGAACGATTCTCTCACAAGATTTTCAACAGACCTATAATCTTCTTCTCTCTCTAATCGTATCGTATAATCGTTTGTATTCATCTCATTTCCTCCATTTTTATCATAATAATCCTCATTTCTGCGCTGCTTTTTGCGCATAAGCAACTTCCCTTTTCCGATCAGCAATCCCTTTACAACCAGAATAGCCAGACAAATGATGCCTGCATAGGGCTGTCTTGTCAGGATAAATACCGCAGCACATGCTATGGAGAGCGCCATTCCCGTCACAAGCCGATGGCGATTCCAGACCGGCTTTTCAAAATAGTCCATAATGCAAAAACACCAATCAGGATAACCCCTATCAACAGATTTCTTTTTCCCTTCATGTTCTCTTCGTCCTTTCATTTAATATTGCCCATCGGCAATTTGAAAGTATCAAAGACCCATGAATAAGGAAAGAAACGTATCGTCACATCCGTGATACGATTCGTGTCATGCCCATAAATAAAGGCTTTTCAATCATGGAAAGAAGATTCCTTGGAATCATCATATGAAGCCGCCATGCCTATGCAGTAATCCGGCAGCATATTAAACTTCAATTCTTTTTTAATCAAATAATAATTCTCCTTATGTTAACACCAAAATCATCTGTCAGTTTTCTTCCAATATCCGCAGAGCTTCTTTATAATCCTGCCCAAGTATTTCCTGCACTTTCTCAAATTCATATTTCTCATGAAGTCTTGTCTGGACGTTCCGGAATTCTTTCTTACCATACTTCCTGATATACAGAGACTGCGCTTTCGCAGCATTTGCTCCGTCATTGGAGGGCATAAAAAATCCTTTCTCGCAGGCTTCCAATTCACCACATTCGTAGCATCCATCTATGTTCTTCTCATTACAGCATTTTACATTGGGGCATATCCTGCCTTCAGAGCATGTCGCAAATGAACAGGTATTATACTCTGTTCTGCAGCCCCCACACCACTCCCCAAGAAAACAATGATTGCAGGACAAGCCGCAGATTGCAGCCGGATCTGCTCCTTTTCTTGCAATCTTACATAGTCGGTTTTTTATGCGCCGCATTGCTTCAATGTGCATAATCCAGTGGCGGGAAAACGGCATCTGAATAAGACCTTTTATGTCCTTACCGCACCAGTAGTCTATAAGCCAGAATGCGTTTTCATCTTCACTGATACATTTGCTTTCTATCAGTTTTTGCTTAGTATCTTCATTAAACCTTCTTTTTAATCCTTTGTACTCCAATTGTAAAAGTATCTTATCGCTTGATTCTTTCACAGCCTTTGCATAAAGATAAAGTTCCTGCACCTTCAGTTTCTTCGAAAAATCTGCAATCTCTTTGCCTTCCAGTTCGTTACCCGTTGTGATGATTGGAGATGCAATCTTCTTAAGATACTTTTCACGAAACAATATCTGCCCATCCTCTGCAATCATCTCATGAGCAACGATGTCTTCTATTCTGAAAATATGCCAAATGGAATATGCAAGAGTTTTGCTGTGATACCCTTTTGCTCCCGCAAATGGCAGTTGATAAAAAGCCTTCTCCGGATAGCCTTCTACTATCCAGGTTATCTGCTGAAACAACTCCTCCCTAAATTCAATCAATTTTTCGATAGCTGCACCAAAAGTGGCTTCTTTTGACAAAAGATTCTGTATTTCCTTATTCTTCTCCGCCCAATCCTTGTCCATAAATCCATATACCCCCTAATGACTACTGTCTCGACATCGTTTTCGTTGATCAACATTTTTTCGAGCTAAAACAAGGTTCCCTTCTCATTGTGCATCAAAGAGCTTTTTGCCTGCTGAACACAGCCATTTCCTTCTCCAGCAGCCTGTAAACATTTGCCACAAGAAATCCATCCGCTATCGCATGGTTCAGACGGACGCTCACCGGCATCATCAGCCTGCCATTTTCCTCCCGGTATCTGCCCCAGTTGATAATCGGAGCAAAATGCAGATATCCGTCCGGCAGCTCAACATTCAGTGAATCGTAGGACAGCCAGGATATATACGAGGCATCAAACCAGTTCGGATGATTCATCATGTCCAGCCCATATTCCCTTGTTTTCTTTGCGTTCTCCACATCATTTACAGCATTCCGGTAAAACACTTCATAGTCTTCATAATATGTCGTGTAGACC
>CADBMP010000002.1 GCA_902795775.1 uncultured Lachnospiraceae bacterium
ATAAGGAACAATTTTATAAGAAACATTTTTATAAGAAATGAGAAAAATAAACTGCGTATAAAACCGCAGTTTATTTTTTATCTAATAGGAAATTCACAGAATTTCCTATTAGATAAAAAATATTCCGTGAGGATGTGCACAGATGCATATGGAAATTTGCTACTTTGCAGCTGCGCCTTTTTGTACCATTATGAACAGAACAGATTATATCCTAAAATCAGGCAGGCAAGAATGATCATAATGGTCAGGAAACTGTTTTCCATAAAAAACATGATGCTCATTCCTATGGCAATCCAGAATAATATAAATCCAATCATTTTCTTCAATCTGTCTTCCCACCCTTCTATAAAAACTTGTTTTGTATGAGGCATTATGGTATCATATATAGCAAATGACGTTTGTAACAGTTCAGCTTATATTTATTTATATGAAGAAATCCAAAAAGAATGACAAAATGGAAAGGCGGAGAAGTTATGAAGGGAAAGATGAATACAAACATGGGAGAGGTTGTGATAGACAGGGATGTCCTGGCAAAATATGCCGGAGCCGCAGCCACAGATTGTATTGGTGTGGTTGGGATGGCATCTGTCAATGTGAAGGATGGTGTGGCAAAACTTCTAAAGAGGGAAAATGTCAGCAGGGGCGTGAATGTATATGTTGTTGACAACCGGATAAAAATCGAGTTGCATGTACTTGTGGCATATGGTGTCAGTATACGGGCGGTAGCACAGAATATACTGGATAGTGTTTATTATAAGATTGAGCGTTATACCGGGTTAAAGGTGGAAGGAATCAATGTGATCGTTGAGGGAGTCCGGATTATGGATGAAGACTGATATGGTTTTGGAGATGGGATATGTCCCCCCGAAAACGTGGACGTGTGTTGAATAAATAAATGCTTGAAATAGATTGAGTGGAGGATCGGATTAGTGATGGATAGAATTGATGCAGGAATGCTTCAGAAAATGTTTTTGGCAGGAGCAAAAGCATTGGAGGCGAAGAAGGAATATATCAATGAATTAAACGTATTTCCGGTACCGGATGGAGACACAGGTACAAATATGACCATGACAGTAATGGCAGCGGCAAAGGATGTCAGTCTTTTGGAAAAGCCGACTCTTGAAACACTTGGTGCGGCAATATCCAGTGGCTCCCTGCGTGGGGCGAGAGGAAATTCAGGAGTTATCCTGTCACAGATTTTCAGAGGTTTTGTGAAATCCATAAAAGGACATGATGAAATACGGACAGAGCTTTTGGCAAAAGCAGTTTCACAAGCGGCAGATACGGCATATAAAGCGGTCATGAAACCAAAAGAGGGTACCATTCTGACTGTTGCGGCAGCGGGAGCAGAAAAAGCAAGGGAGCTTTTGGAGACAGGCACAGGAAAGGATTTGGCTGCTTTTTGTGAACAGATTTCTAAGAGTATGGAAGAAGCGCTGCTAAAGACACCGGATTTATTGCCGGTATTAAAGGATGCGGGAGTGGTGGATTCCGGCGGAGAAGGACTGATGACATTTATTCGTGGAGCATTGGACGCATTGAATGGAAGGACAGCAGATTTTTCTATTCGGGTTGGAGGGAATACTTCTGTGGTTAGAGCAAGTACCGCCGGTCAGGCTGACATTAAATTTGGTTATTGTACGGAATTTATCATAATGCTTGGAAGAAAAAATGCTTCTGCAGAGGGGCAGTTAAAGGAGTACCTGCAAAAAATTGGTGATTGTGTGGTTGTTGTTTCTGATGATGAAGTCATCAAGGTACATGTGCATACGAACGATCCCGGACTGGCAATCCAGAAGGCTTTGACTTATGGGGCACTTACCAGCATAAAAGTTGACAATATGCGTGAAGAACATCAGGAAAAGATAATCAAGGATGCAATGAAGCTTGCAGCAGGAGAAACTTTGCCGGATAATAAGGAGGAAGCAGGGGAGCCGGAAAAGCAGTATGGTTTTGTGGCGGTTTGTGCTGGAGAGGGACTGAACGGCATTTTCTGCGATCTGGGCGTAGATTATGTGATAGAGGGCGGGCAGACAATGAATCCGTCTACAGAGGATATACTGAATGGCGTTCGCGAGGTGAATGCAAAGACGGTATTCGTGCTTCCGAACAACGGAAATATTATTCTGGCAGCAGAGCAGGTGAAGGAGCTTTGTACAGATAAGGAAGTTATCGTGATTCCTTCAAAAAGTATTCCACAGGGAATTGAGGCAATGATCAGTTTCTCGGATGAGATGGATGCAGCTGAAAATGAAGAGAATATGAAGGAGGGCATGTCAGCCATTAAATCAGGTCAGGTGACTTATGCGGTACGTGATACTGCAATGGGTGGGAAGGAGATTAAACAGGGAAATTATATTGGTTTGTCGGAAAAATCCATTATTTCTGTCAGCGGATCCATCCGGACGGCGGCGAGAGAGCTGGTAGAATACATGCTGGATGACGATTCGGAGCTTGTGAGCCTGTATTATGGGGCAGATGTTTCTGAGGAGGATGCGGAGCGTCTGGCAGATGTGCTTCTGGAGGCACATGAAGACCTGGAGGTTGAGGTTCAATATGGCGGACAGCCGGTTTATTCCTACTTCATATCCGTTGAGTGAGTACGGAATAAAAAGCAAATAAAAAAGGCGGAAAAAATATGCAGGGAACAGATAGTATCAGGACAATAAAAGGAATCGGGGAAAAAAGTGAGAAGCTCTTTACGAAACTGAATGTTTCATCTGTGGAGGAGCTTCTCCATTTTTATCCAAGGACATATGATATATTTACAGGCATCGTGCCGATTGCTTCTGTGAAGGAGGGAGAAACTGTCATCATAGAGGGAACCTTGAAAAAAAAGCCGGTACTGATCCAGGCTGGAGGATATCAGGTGATAGATGTGGAATTAAAGGATGCTTCCGGAAGCATCCGTCTGGTGTGGTTCAATATGCCGTTTCTGATCCGTTCTTTAAAAATGGGGCTGCATTATATTTGGCGCGGAAAAATTTTTATGAAGAACGGCAGGCTTCAAATGACGCAGCCGGCACTTTTGACAAAGGAGGAGTATATAAAGTGGCTTAATAAGCTTCAGCCGGTATATCCCCTGACAGCAGGGCTTTCTAACAAATTAGTGAAAAAGGCTGTCATGGCGGCACTCAGTGGATATGAATTTGAATCAGACTTTCTTCCCGCGGAAATAAGAAAGAAATATAACCTTTTATCATTGAAAAAGGCCATTCAGACCATTCATTTTCCGGATACAAAGGAAGATTATGAGGAAGCCAGAAGAAGACTGGTATTTGATGAGTTTTTTTTATTTTCCCTGGCGTTGAATTATATGAAAAAGGAAGCTGGTGAAAAAAAATCAGTGTATCCAATCGGAAAACTGGAAAAAACAAGGCAGTTTTTGAATTCACTTCCATTCTCCCTGACAGAAGGGCAGAAAAAAGCATGGGAAGAGATCAGCGGGGATATCTGCTCTGGATTTGTGATGAACCGTCTGGTGCAGGGAGATGTGGGCTCTGGAAAGACTGTGCTTGCAATGGCAGCAGTTTTAGGAGTGGTGGAGAACGGATATCAGGGAGCGGTCATGGTGCCGACTGCAATACTGGCAGGACAGCATTACGAGGAGTTTTGCAGGTATTTTGAGCCGTTTGGTATTAAGGTTGTCCTGCTTACGGGCTTTATGAGTGCGGCAGCAAAAAGGAAGGCGAAAGATATGATCCGTTCCGGTGAGGCGGATGTAGTGGTGGGAACACATGCGTTAATACAGGATGAAATCACATTTCACAAACTGGGGCTTGTTGTGACGGATGAGCAGCACCGGTTTGGGGTAAAGCAGAGGGAGAGCTTTGTCAGGAAGGGGGATGCACCACATGTCCTGGTGATGAGTGCCACGCCCATACCAAGAACGCTGGCCCTTATTTTATACGGAGAACTGAAGATTTCTGTGCTCCATGAGCTCCCGGAGGGGCGCATACCTGTGAAAAACTGTGCCGTTGGAACCAGTTACCGGCCACAGTCGTACCGGTTTATCCAAAAGCAGGTGGCCGAGGGGCATCAGGCATATGTCATCTGTCCCATGGTGGAGGAAAGCGGAAACATGGAATTAGAGAATGTGATGGATTACACACAGATGCTCCGGGAGAACCTGGAAAGTTCCGTCCGGGTGGAATATCTGCATGGAAAGATGAATGAAAAGAAAAAAAATGAGGTCATGCGCGCTTTTGCAGACAAAAAAATTGATGTACTTGTTTCTACGACGGTTGTGGAAGTGGGAATCAATGTACCGAATGCAACAGTCATGATGATAGAAAATGCAGAGCGTTTTGGCCTTGCCCAGCTTCATCAGCTCAGAGGCCGTGTGGGCAGGGGGAGTGCACAGTCATACTGCATTTTTATGTCAGGAAATCCTTCAAAAGAAAAATTGGACCGCCTGCAGATCATTGCAGGATCAAATGATGGTTTTTTTGTGGCCCAAGAGGATCTTAAGTTAAGGGGAGCCGGTGATTTGTTCGGTGTGAGACAGAGCGGGGATCCCTGCTTTGTGCTGGCTGATATTTTCCGGGATGCAGATGAACTTCGTGATGCAAATGAAGCGGCGAAGGCATTTACGGAAAAAGAGGTTTCCCTGCTGTGCAAAAAGTATCAGGGGCTTGAAAAAAGACTGGAAAAATATGTTGGAGAAATCAATTTATAAAATTGTTACAGTCTGCACCGGCATGTGACATAAATTTCTTTATAATGACAGTTTTGTTACAAAGTTTTTAAGATTAGTCATTGTATTTTTTTTAAAATTATTGTAGAATAATGTAGTGTAAAAATTATATTACAAAAAATTATATTACAAAAAATTATATTACAAAAAATTATCAGAAAGGAGTATGCTGCATGGCAAAAACAGGATATACAGAAGATGAGCTGTTTCAGATTGCAAAAAGCTGTTATGATAAATTGGTTCTGCACTGCCAGACACTGGAAGTTTCAGGCTTTTGGGCAGAAGCGGCAAAGGTAATGCGGCAGAGAAGCTCCGAGGTTTTGGATTTATATATACAGTCAGTTTTGATGAAGCTTGCAATGACCTTCGATGAGATTTTAGGAAGCCAGCTTCGCTTTATTGCAACCATCCCATGTGGGAATCCTTTAGAGATTAAGAATGAAATGGATATTGACCGGGAATTTGTGGATAAGGTTGACAAGGCGTTCAAAATGCCACCGATTCTTATTCAGCTATGTAGCTGGTATGATAAAGAAAAACATGATAATGTCACACAATACTTTGTGGACGAGGTTTTGAATATTCTTCAGTGTATGGCTTATCTGAATATTTCGGTCAATAGTGAAAAGATAAATGAGTTTCTAGAACGTTATTATAACAGGATCAGTTATTATATTCTGGATAAGACGGCACAAGAGCATACATATTATATTGCTCATAAAATAAAGAACAGCGAGATTGTCTGTGATATCGACTTGATTCGGCGGGAGAATGAGGCGGCAAAGATGAAAGTGGTGGTTCCGCAGAAAACGGATCCTGTACAGAAACACGTGGATTCTGCGCCAAAATACGCACCTGATGTCGAGTGGATTGATACGGAAAAGGAAAAAGAAACGGGAGATTCTGGAAATGCTGTGTTGATTGCGCCAGAGGAAACAGAAGAAGAACGGCGCATCCGGCTGAAGGAAAAACGGAAACAGGTTCTGGAAGAACAGAAACGGAAACGTGCAGAGAGAGAAAAGCAGCGTGAGGAAAACAGGCGGCTTCGTGAGGAGAAGAAGAAGCAGGAGGAGGAACAGGCGAGGGAAGCTTTCTTAGAGGTAAAAGAGAGGATAAAGGAAAGAGAGCTTGCAGAAGCCAAGATGCAGGAAGAACGTGTCAAGGTCCTTGTAGATGAGTTGAATGGTCTGGTGGGCCTTTCAAACGTGAAGGAGGAAATCCGTTCCCTCATCAATCTGATTAAAATCAGAAAACTGCGTGCCCGCGCAAACATGCCTGAGCTTGAGATGTCTTATCATATGGTCTTTACGGGAAGTCCAGGTACTGGTAAAACAACAGTGGCAAGATTGGTGGCAAAAATTTACAAGGAGCTTGGCATTCTGTCAGAAGGCAATCTGATTGAAACGGACCGTTCCGGTCTGGTGGCAGGATATGTTGGACAAACTGCGATTAAGGTTCATGAAATCGTGGAGCAGGCAATCGGTGGCATTCTCTTTATAGATGAAGCATATTCACTTGTAAATCCTGACGTGCCGAATGATTTTGGCATGGAGGCAGTGGACACACTTGTGAAACTAATGGAGGATCACCGGGACAATCTGGTGATCATCGTGGCAGGATATACAGAAGAAATGAAACGCTTTTTAAAGAGCAATTCAGGGCTGATTTCAAGATTTAACAAATTTATTGATTTTCCGGACTATTCCACAGAGGAGCTCGTGGAAATCATGGAAACGATGGCTGAGGATAAGGAGTTAGAGCTGGATGACGGGGCGAAGGCAGCTGTCCTTGAGCTTCTGAATAAGAAAGCTGCCGCAGAATGGGAAACCTTTGGCAATGCAAGGGGAATCCGTAATCTTTTTGAAAAGCTGGTAATGAATCAGGCGAACCGTCTGGTGCAGCTTGAGGAACCTCCTTCCAAGGAGGATCTTTCCCGGATTACAAAAGAAGATGTTATTATTTGACCCCGGGTGGCCAATGTGTTATAATAGGTGCGCAATACTTGCAGGAAGTACAGAATTACATTTATTTGGAGAGAAGCTTATGAGGGTAATTGCAGGCTCGGCAAAAAGAAAGCCTTTGGTTTGTCCGTCCGGAAAGGATACCCGGCCGACAACGGACAGAATCAAGGAAACCTTGTTCAATATGCTTCAGACTGAGATTTGTAGTGAGACCAGATTTCTGGATCTTTTCAGTGGAAGCGGCGGTATTGGAATTGAGGCACTGAGCAGAGGGGCAAAAAGCTGTGTTTTTGTGGAAAAAGGAAAGCAGGCCCTTCGCTGCATCAGGGAAAATCTGGAAAATACAGGTTTTACGGAAAATGCGCATGTGATGTCCATGGATGTTATGCAGGCGTTAAGAATTCTTTCCGGCAGGGGAGAGGCTTTTGACATCATTTTTCTGGATCCGCCTTATGAAGCAGGGGAAGAAGATAAAGTGCTTCCGTTCCTGCTCGGGTCAAAGCTGGTTCATAAGGATACCCTTGTAATTCTGGAGGCTTCACTGGAAACATTAAAAAAGCTGGAAAATACAGCGTCCTACAGCTTTTTGGAACGCTGTAAAAAATATAAAAATAATTGTCATCTGTTTTTCCGGGTTAGAGAGGAACGTCAGGAAGATGCATAGACCTCGTAAGCGGGGTCTGGCTGTACGAACTTCAAAAGCAGCGAAGTTTGCGCAGCAAGTGCGGAGTTCTGCCGGAGGACTTCAATTACTTTCAAAGTAAACCCACATGCCAGCCTTCCGGCAACACCATAAATGAAAGTGGGTTTACTTTGAAGCCTCCGGCAGATGCACACAGACCGCAAAAAATGCGGTCTGGCGCTGTACGGACTGCACAGCGAGTGTGCAGTCCTGCCGGAAGTATTTTCGAGAACTTTCAAAGTAAAATGGGGAGCAGATGAGGGAAAATGCAGGAGGTCAGGATGAGAACAGCAGTCTTTCCCGGAAGCTTTGATCCTGTCACGAATGGTCACATGGATTTAATCAGGAGAGGCGCAAAGCTGTTTGACAGACTAGTGATAGGGGTTTTGGTGAATATTGAAAAAACACCATTTTTTACGATTGAAGAAAGAATAGAGATTTTATCTGCCCTGACGAAAGGGATGGAACAGGTTACTGTAAAGACTTTCGGTGGGCTTTTAGTTGATTTTGTGGAGAAGGAAAATGCGTCTGTTATTTTAAGGGGATTAAGGACGGTTCAGGATTTTTCATATGAACAGCCGTTGGCGCAGGCAAATTACAAATTGAATGAACATGCCGAAACGTTGTTTTTGATTTCTGAACCGGAGTATTCTTATATCAGCTCCAGCGGAGTGAAAGAAATATTCCGTTTTGGGGGAGAGGTCCGGGAGATGGTTCCGGACATCGTATATGAGAAATTAAAAGAGAAAAACCATTGATGGTATCAGGATACCAGAGGAGGTACATATGGATAGTAAGCTGGAACAGAGAATTGACGATATTTTTTCATTTGTGGAGAGCTGTAAAATGCAGAGTTTTTCTTCGACAAAGGCGATTGTTCCGAAGAATGATCTTTATGATCTGTTAGAGGATCTTCGTCGTGATCTTCCGAACGAGATCAAACGTTATCAGAAGATTTTGAATCAGAGGGAGTCCATCCTGGATGATGCAAGGAAAAAGGCAGATAATATCAAGGCCGATGCCAGGGCACAATATGGAGCAATGGTGGAGGAGCATGAGATTGCCAAGGAAGCAACAAGACAGGCTGAGCTCATTATCCAGCAGGCAAATATGGAGGCAGAACGGATTATAAATGAAGCAAAGAAAACAGCAGATGAAATTGGGAATGGTGCCCTTTATTATACAGCAGACCTGTTAAATGCAGCAGAAAGGGAGCTTGCCCAGGCGTATGAGAGTACAGTGAACAATGCAAAAGCGTTGGAGGTTGCATTGCGTGGCCACTTGGAGAAGATTGCAAAGGATAAGGCAGAACTTGGTCCTGTTGCATCACAGAGACCGGTTCAGAAGGCTCCGGCCGGAACGGGTACGGATTCCCGGAGAAAAGAAGTGGATGAAGCGCAGGCACAGAGAAAGAAGTAGCTGGAGGACATAAATTTGTTTCGGTTGATGGTAGGAAAAGAGGGTAAAATGGATTCAAAGACAAGTGTTGATGTTGTTGTTTCCGGAAAACAATATACAATTAGCGGATATGAGAGCAATGAATATATACAGAAGGTAGCATTATATGTGAATGAGCGGATTGCAGAATTTAAGGGAAATCTTGATGGATATGACCGGTTGGATAATGATGTTAAGAATCTTTTGTTTGCAATCAATCTGGCAGATGATTTTTTTAAAGCGCAGGAAGAATTGGAAGAAGTCCGGAATGAGAAGACAGAGCTTGAAAAAGAAATCTTTGAAATGAAACATAAAATGCTGGAGATGCAGAATGAATTAAAGGAAACCAGTGAAATCAAGGAAAAGTTAGAACAGGAAAAACTGGAATCAGAGAACAAAGCGGTTCGTCTGGAGGCAGAGCTGGAGGCGAAAACAACAAACCAGTCTAAGGACAAAAAACATGGAAGACGTTAAAATGAAACTGTCAGATTAGGATTATAGAGTGGTTATAATTTTAGTCTGGCAGTTTTTTGATTATTCCCGATTGGAAAAGAAATGAGGAGAGCAATGAAAAAAACGGAAATTTTAGCTCCTGCAGGGTCTATGCAGGCATTGAAAGCAGTTGTTGCTGCAGGCTGTGATGCAGTATATATGGGAGGCACCCGGTTTGGAGCCAGGGCATATGCAGAGAATCCGGATGAGGAGGAGCTTGTGAAGGCGATTCAGTATTGTCATTTACATGGGGTGAAACTGTATATGACGGTGAATACATTGCTGAAGGATGAGGAGCTTTCCTCACTCTATGAGTATTTCCTGCCGTATTATGAGGCGGGGGTGGACGCGGTTCTGGTACAGGATATGGGTGTGCTCCAGGCGTTTCACAGATGGTTTCCGGATATGCCGCTTCATGCGAGTACGCAGATGACCATTACACAGGGAAGAATGGCGGAATTTTACAGGGAATATGGAATTACAAGAATTGTACCGTCAAGGGAGCTGTCTCTTTTGGAGTTGAAAAAGATGCGCGAGGAGACGGAGGCGGAAATTGAGGTTTTTGTTCATGGTGCTCTTTGCTATTCGTTTTCCGGTCAGTGTCTTTTTAGCAGTATGCAGGGGGGGCGGAGTGGAAACCGGGGAAGGTGTGCCCAACCCTGCAGACAGCAGTATCGGCTGGAAAAAAATGGGAAAAAAGGTTATTTTTTAAGTCCGAAGGAGCTTTGTAATCTTGCATATTTAGGTGAGCTGATGGAGCTTGGGATTGACTCGTTAAAGATAGAGGGGCGCATGAAACGTGCGGAATATGCTGCATTTTTGACGGCAGTCTATAAAAAATATGCAGAGCTTTATGAAAATTTAGGGAAAGAAGGCTTTGAGGAATTTCGTGTTTCCCATCCGGAGGAATGGGAAAAGGACATTCGGAATCTGGCTGATTTTTATAACAGGGAGGGATTTACTTCCGGATATCTGGAAGGCAGGATGGGAAATGTGGAAAAGAGGCATCCTGGGGAACGTGGAGAGATGCTTTCTGCACAAAGATCCAGACATGGCGGTGTTCTAGTAGGACGTGTTTTATGGGCGGGCAGTCATGAAACGGAGTATGAGGCACTGGAGGATATTGGTGCGCAGGATGTGGTGGAGTTTAGGGACAGGGAGCAAAAGACCCTGTATGAATATACGCTCGGTGCTCCGGTCAGGAAGGGGGAACGGGTAAGGGCGAGATATAAACAGGGAATGGCAGGAAAGGGAAATCAGTCTGTTTCAAATAAAAAAATTTCGGCGGGTGATTTGGTGTACCGTACAAAGAACCAGACCCTTTTATTGGATACAGAAGAACGCTATTTGAATAAGAAGAAACAGCTTCAAATATCGGGAAGTTTTCAAGCAAAAGAAGGGGAAAAACCGGTGCTTTCTGTGAGGTATAAGGAAAACAGGGCGGTGGTATATGGTGATAGATGCGAACCTGCGAAAAACCAGCCTGCAACGGAGGAGTTTGTGAGAAAAAATCTGGAAAAGACAGGAGAAAGCAGCTTCTGTTTTGAACATCTGGAAATTTCCATGGAAAATAATCTTTTTTTCAGTGTAGGAATGATAAAGAACCTCAGAAGGGAAGCGTTTGACAGTCTGGAGCAGGAAATCTTAAAGGCAGCAGGGCAGCGGGAAGGGAATATCAAAGAAAAGGGAGCGTTTAGGGAACCATCTTTTTGGAAGGAATCCGGAGAAAATGAAAGAATGGCGGCTTTGCCGGAAGAAACTGGTGTTTTCCTGACAGCTTCTGTAATGACGCAGGAGCAGCTTAACGAGGTACTTTTGAAAAAGGACATCAGGCGTATTTACCTGCATACAGAATGTATGAGCGCATCCGAAATTTCACATGCGGCAGAAAAAATCAGACAAGCAGGCAAAAGTCCTTTTCTGGTGCTGCCTTCTGTTTTTCGTACGGGAGCAGAACGTGTCTTTACAACAGAAAAATATATGGAAAGCAGGGTGGATGGCTATCTTGTGAAGAACGGGGAAAGCCTGTTGTTTTTAAAGGAATTTAAGGAAACGCATCCGGAAAAGTCTTTTGATGTGGGGCTGGATGCCGGCTTTTACATTATGAATAAGGAGGCGTATTCTTTTTACAAGGGACAGGCTGCCTTTTTGACACTTCCTTACGAGCTTACATGGAAGGAAATGGAAAAGACTGCTTTTTTTAGGAAATGTGAGCTGATTGGTTACGGGAAAATGCCGCTGATGGTTTCGGCACAGTGCATACAGGCAAATACGGAGCATTGTGTCTGTGGGGAAAAGAAGCTGTGGGGCAGAGGGATTTCTTTTACAGATGAAAAAAAGAGAAGGTTTGTATCCGTCAATTATTGCAAATATTGTTATAATGTGATTTATCAGGAGATGCCGGTATATATAAAGGAAGTGCTGGAAGATGGGAGGCGTTATCCTGTGAGATCCTTTCGGTATATGTTTACCACAGAAAGCGGAGAGGAGGTCCGCAGGGTGCTGGAGGGAAAACCGCCTTTTGAAACTTATACGGGACATTTTTATAAGGGGATAGAGTGATTATGGATAAAAGAGTAGCAGCAGGGAAGTTGATGAGGTTTTTTGGCAATACGAATGGAATTGGCGTGATTCATTCTGTTTTGGTGGAGCTGTCTAAGTATTTGATCATTATTCTGTTTGCGGTCTATACCCTGCACTGTTTTTCTGTGTTTCTTGGAAAAAACGGGGAACGAAAAGAAAAAATCTACCACAGGCAGAACCGTATCATGTATTCCATTCATGCAGTTTGTGCACTTGTATTGTTCTTGAATAGTCTGGATATTAAAATTTTAGGAATCTATGCGCTACAGCTTGCACTTTTGATTTTTGTAAACAAGGCATATGTTTATGTATATAAAAATGCGTCAAAGATGGTCTTAAATAATATGCTGATGCTTTTGATGACCGGCTTTGTGATGATAGGGAGAATTAATCAGGGCTATGTGATACGGCAGATGGTCTTTGCAGCGGCAATCTGTGTGGCAGGGTTGTTTATTCCATTTCTGATAGAGCGATACCAGCATTTTGACCGGTTGGGAATGTTCTATGCTGCAGCGGGGATTCTGATGCTTGCACTGGTCTTTGTCATCGGGACAGAAAAGTATGGAGCCAGGAACTGGATCGTGGTGGGGAGTTTTGCGCTGCAGCCCTCTGAATTTGTGAAGATTATTTATGTATTTTTTCTGGCGGCTTTTTTGGCAAAGCGGACCGATTTCCGGTATGTGGTATTTGTGGGGGCAGTTGCAGGACTTCATGTACTGGTGCTGGTGGCAGAAAAAGATCTGGGTGCTGCTTTGATATTTTTTATTACATTTCTTGGAGTGCTTTATGTGGCAAGTGGAAGGGGGGCATACCTTTTTGCCGGTTTAATGGGAGGAGTGGTGGCTGCTGTGTTTGCTTATCATTTCTTTTCACATGTCCGGACGCGTGTGACAGCATGGCTGGATCCATGGGGGACCATTGATGGTGCAGGATATCAGGTTGCGCGTTCCCTTTTTGCCATTGGAACAGGTGGCTGGTTCGGAATGGGGCTGGGAGAGGGGATTCCCGCAAAGATTCCGATTGCAGAAAGTGACTTTATATTTTCTGTAATCAGTGAGGAGCTTGGGGCCTTTTTTGCCGTCTGCCTGATTCTGGTGGAGGTGAGCTGTTTTATCATGTTTATCAACATTGCGTTAAAGATGAAACGGAGGTTTTATAAGCTGGTGGCAGTCGGGCTTGCTGTGGAGTATATTTTTCAAGTATTTTTGACCATAGGCGGAGTGACGAAGTTTATTCCATCCACCGGTGTTACGCTTCCCCTGGTGAGCTATGGAGGAAGCTCCTGTCTGAGTACAGTTATACTATTTTGTATCATTCAGGGGATGTATGTGTTGAACGAGGAAGGAGAAAGAAAGGATGAGAAAGCGGCGAGAGGACGAAATATACCGGATTCCCGGGAGAAATCCGGGCGAAAGAGAAAAGCAGGGACCGGGGATGCGCAGAAAGGCTGAAACGCTCAGACCGCCGAAGAACAGACAGGTAAAAAAGGAAGGTCAGGGAAACCTGCAGATTATGCGCCTGACGTATGTGGTTGTAGTGGTGTTTCTATGCATGGCGGGGTATTTTTCGTGGTTTATGGCGGCAAAGAGCGAAAAAGTGATCAATCATCCGGGAAATACACTTTATGAAGCCCTGGCAAAAAAAATCCGGAAAGGGAAGATACTGTCTGCGGACCACAAAGTGCTTGCCAAGACAAAAACAGACAGCAGCGGAAAGGACACAAGGGAATATCCGTATGGGAAGATGTTTTGTCATGTGGTGGGGCGGAATACGAACAGCATGACCGGGATAGAACGCTCTTTCTGTTATACGATGCTGCGTTCCCATATCAATCCGGTTTCAAAGCTGGTGGACACCTTCCGGGGAGAGAAAAGTCCGGGAGATAATCTGGTAACGACGCTGGATTATGGCCTGCAGCGGGCGGCGTATGATGGTTTGGGAGATTATAAGGGAGCCGTTGTTGCACTGGAGCCTTCCACCGGGAAGATTCTGGCAATGGTTTCCAAACCGGCGTATGACCCAAATACCGTTCTTGTGGACTGGGACAGCCTGATAAGCGCAGATGCAGAGGATTCTAAGCTCGTGAACCGGGCAACGCAGGGACTGTATCCGCCCGGTTCTACCTTTAAGATTATGACGGCAATGGAGTATCTTCTGGAACATCCGGAAAAATACGATTCCTTCCAGTATGAGTGCAAAGGTTCGGAGTCATTTTCCGGCAATGTGATCAACTGTTACAACAAAGAAAGACATGGGACGCTTTCTTTGGAGATGGCATTTGCAAAGTCCTGTAACGGAGCGTTTGCAAAGCTTGGGACAGAAATTGACCTTTCAAAGTTCAAGAAATTGAATGAAAAATTTTATTTTAATAAAGCACTTTCTCTGGATTTTGAATATAGTAAGAGCAGATACAGCCTGGAAACCCGTTCTGATCTGGGCGAGGTGACACAGACGGCAATTGGACAGGGAAAGACCCTGGTGACACCGTTAGAAAATGCATTGATTGCTGCCACGATTGCAAATAACGGGGTTATGATGTCGCCATATTGTGTGGATCATGTGGAGAGTGATACGGGAGATGTGGTGAAGTCTTTTGAACCGATGGAAAAAGGAAGGATTGTGAAAAAGGAGCTGGCGGAAGAAATAGGGGAGATGATGAAGAGTGTGGTAAAAAAGGGTACTGCTTCTTCGTTGAATGACCTTTCTTATGGTGTGGCAGGAAAGACGGGGTCTGCGGAGTTTGATTCAGAAGGGACTTCTCATGCATGGTTCGTGGGCTATGCCCCGGCAGATGAGCCGAAGCTTGTCCTCAGCATTGTTGTGGAGGGAGCAGGAACCGGGAGCCAGTATGCGGTGCCGGTGGCAAGGAAGATGTTTGAAGAATATCTTGGAAGGTAGGTAGAATGTGTGCAGCACTGAAAGTGCTGCTGTTACTGGAACAGCGAAGCTGTGAACAGTAACAAGTGTAACCTTAGAAGATGAAAAGTG
Organism: uncultured Lachnospiraceae bacterium; assembly: GCA_902795775.1. GTDB lineage: Bacteria > Bacillota > Clostridia > Lachnospirales > Lachnospiraceae > Butyribacter. The sequence goes on from CADBMP010000002.1 coordinate 14,840, forward strand.
TAAAAAATTTATTGCATAAATTGAAAAAAAAAGATATACTATAAATAGTATTTGACACACGAGCCTGGAGGGAATTGCAATGCTTGAGGCAACGAGTTGTGGCGGTGTGGTGATTTTCAGAGGAAAGGTTTTGCTCTTATATACGAATTATAAGAATCGCTATGAGGGCTGGGTGCTTCCGAAAGGGACAGTAGAAGAGGGCGAGGAGTACAGAGAGACTGCTCTTAGGGAAGTGAAAGAGGAAACCAGCGCGGATGCGACGATTATCAAGTATGTCGGAAAGAGCCAGTATACTTTTAATACTCCGGAAGATACCGTTGTGAAGAATGTTCATTGGTATCTGATGATGGGGGAGAGCTATTATAGCAAGCCACAAAAAGAAGAGTATTTCAGGGATTCGGGATTTTACAAATACCATGAGGCATATCATTTGTTAAAGTTTGCAAATGAAAAGCAGATTTTGGAAAAAGCATATGCGGAGTATGTGGAACTGAAAAAAGCAGGACTTTGGGGAAGCCCGAAATACTACTGAACGTCACAGAATGATTCGTAAAAAAGAAAGCATCTGTTCATAGATTGGACAGATGCTTTCTTTTTTATGCGCACGCCCGCATATGGAAGTTTTCCGGCTTTGCCGGATGCGGGCGGCGCAGCGAGTAGGAGGTAAAAAAAGCCTGCCTCCTACTCGATCGCAGGGCGGCATAAGGTATTTTTTGGATTACGCCAAAAGTTTTCCGGCATAGCCGGATGATTTTGTCCGAATAAAATTCGGAAATTGTGTTCAAAACCCAGTGCTTTTTTGTGGAAATGTAGTATGAGAATAA
>CADBMP010000003.1 GCA_902795775.1 uncultured Lachnospiraceae bacterium
TCACTGTATAGAACCAGAGCGTCAGTCCTTCCTTTGCGCCGGCACACACCGTTTTTGGAAACAAAAGGAAAAACAAAACTGAAAGCATCGTAAAAATGACTAATACCTTTCTTTTGATGCCAGGCTTTGTTTTTCCTCCTGTATGTAAACCAGTCTCAAAAATCCGTATCATACAAAATCTCTCTTCACGTTTTCTTTTTTCTAGTTTACGATTCTATATCCGGTAATATTCCTGATTCACCATGTTCAGCGGGCACATTCTGCTTTTCCTGTTTTATGCTCCTTCCCTGCTCCACAGATAACAATATGCCTGTGTCCTGGCTGCAAACGGATAATTCTTTATCAGCTCCCGTACCTCTGCCCTTGTGTACCAGCCAGGCTCAATTTCTTCCAGAACAGAGGTGCTTTTGCGGAATTCTCCCTTTGCCCTGCCTAAGATGCACACATTTGTCTCATTGGAAAAGCCAATGGCACTGTAGCTCAACGGAATTTCATCCAGCACCTCATATAAAGTAAGCCCGGTCTCCTCAAAGAGCTCTCTTTTTGCTGCCTCTCCCGGTGTCTCTCCCGGGTCAATAAGACCTGCCGGAAAATTATAGATCCACTCCCCGGTCGCCATCCTGAACTCCTTGTCAATCAGAATCCGCTCCCCGCTCTCATCCGTCATAATCAGCACCACAGCATCCGGTTTCTTTGCCGTCAGCTCCTCCTTAGAATTGATATCCGGATTTCTGCTGATCATCTCATATACCTTCCGGCCACCGTCCTCTGTTTCATAAGTCAAATCATACCGGTGAATAAATTTTCCCGGAAAAACCTTTTTTATTTCTTGTAAAATCATAATCCCACTCCCTGTCTGCATATTTATTTTAGTCAAACGAATGTGTCAGTTAATTAAGAAACGATGTACAAAATTCCAAAAAGAATAATTGCTGCCTTTACAAATTCCAATGAAACTATATTACGGAAAATTTATCTACTGTATTCTGCAGCATTTCTGCATTTTGCAATGCATCGTTTGATTTTTCTGCCACCATCTCCGAATTTGCACGAAGCTCCTCTAAATTCGCACTGGCATTTGCCACCTCAGAAAAAATCACATCCTGATTTTCTGAAATCACCTGAATTGCACTATTTACCGAAGAAATTGCCTCCATGACATCATCCGTCTGTGCATCCAGTGTCTTGCTCATTTCCGCATAATACCCCACATTCTCCTGATAATCCTTTGCCAGGTCTGCCAGACGTTCATAATCAGGAATTACCTGCTCATTTAAGAATGCAAGAATGTCCCGGCTCTCATTTGAAAGCGAATGTACGCTCTCCATCACCTGCCCTGTCAAATCCTGCACCCTGCTGATCTGATCGCCGGTATCCCTGGAAAGATTATTGATCTCTCCTGCAACTACTGCAAAGCCCCTGCCGGCTTCTCCTGCGCGGGCTGCCTCAATGGATGCATTCAATGCCAGAAGATTCGTCTGGCTTGCAATATTCTGGATTGCCTCTGCCACATCAGAAATCTGTGTAATGATTCCTGCATTCTCAATCGCCCTTTCTAACTTATCCCTGGAATCTGTAATCCGTTCCATCGCCTCCGCTTTTGCGGCAATCACGGAAGGAATCGTCTCATTCAATGTATCCTCTGCTTCCGTTGCCTTTTCTAACATATGTTCCGCTTCACCAGAAAGCTGTGTAACGGTCCGTTCAATATCTTCGCATGAGGAAGAAATTTCCCGTACAGATTCATTTTGGGCGTCTGACTTTCCAACAACATTCTCTACCGTATCGGAAATATCTGCAATGTTCTGCGCCATGCTCTCCACAAGCCCTGCAGTCTCGCCCATTCCACCACCAATATAATCTGACTTCTCCTTTGTTTCACGGATCACATTTAAAAACTTTTCCTGAAGCTCCCCAATCAGGATACGGATTTTTTCCGTTTCATCCTTGTAGACCTTATCCCCGTTACCGGTAATCCTTTCCGTAATAAATCTTGTCATCTCATCCACAGGCGCAAGCTGACGTTTCAAAAGCACTGCGACAAAAACCACGCAAAGACCTAAAAAGAAAATGCCCAGAACACATGGAACAACAAGAGCCATGACCACCTTTGATATAACGGTGGATTTTGTAAGGGCTATTGCTAACACCCAATCCGTTGATTCCACTGAGGAGGTTGCCAGATATTTGACCTTCCCGTCATAATCCGTAAATTTCGTTACCTCCTTTGAGGACAAGTCAAAATCACTGGTAACAGAAGAAATATTTGTGTTGGCATCCTCTGTGATCAGATACTCCTTATTTGGATGCGTCACGATCATGCCATCATGCGTTGTCATAAATGCCGTAACATTTTCTCCTGCCAGCGAATTGATTTTCTCCAGAATCGTGTCAATCTTTATATCAAACAAAAGCACGCACTGATGCCCTTGTATCTTTAAAGGTGTAGAAAGAGACACGACCACCCCTCCGCTCAGGGCATCAATATACGGGTCCGTATATGCACACTTTCCTTCTCCGGCTTCCAATGCAGCCGAAAACCAGACACGCTCCTCCGGATCAACCGGAACATCATACCCGCTGCTCGTCCATGCAGCTCCTTTCATCTCCTGCCCGGTTTCCGCATTCACATGGGAATAATCATGGTCATATGTGATATAATATTCCATTGCTATTTCGTTATTCTTAATGTTGTCCCCCAGAACTTTCACAATCTTCTCCGGATTCGTATATTCCATTTTAGAAATCCGGTCCGCCAGAGTAATCATAATATCCTTCTGCCGCAAAAGCCAGGAATCAATGTATTCTGCATTATCCTCCGCTTTCACTTTCAACTGCTCCTGTGAGCTTGTTACAATGTAATTTTTGTAAGAAATACTGATGGTAAAAACAGCCACAAAAATTGCAAGCATGGTAAAGACCATAACAGCAGACTGAACCTTCCCACGTATACTCCCCAAAAATTTTTTTTGATACATCTTTTTGTCTCCTCCTTTTTTCGTACTTATCTTTCTGTATAAATACAAAACTTCCATATACAGACTTATATTTCTCCTCACCCACATTTATGGTAAAAACGGAAAAAACTCCGCATTTACAAACACTTTTCAAACATGAAATTTTCTCTTAAGCTCCTGCCTTACCTTTCTGTGCCCTAACATCACCGTTCCCAAAAAGAACAATGCAGATGCCTCTAAAGAGGTAGAAATCAGCTTTTGATTTTTCAATACGCCCATTACCATCAGGACTAAGGTGATGAGACTGAACACCACCATGAAAAACTGTAACAGAATATAATTTTCATAATGCTTCCGGTTCACGAGCATACAGATAAAGATGACTCCCAAAAAAACATCAATCAGTATCGGCAGACCATATCCGATAAAAACACCATGCTTTTCCAGCATTTTATCTAAAAAAAGCAGAAGCAGCAAAAAAAGCCCCATCTGTGTATAGATTTTGGCAATATGTCCCACCTTCGTCCGAAAGACATTCCAAAGGCACAAAAAAGAAAATATAAGAATGCCGCCAATCAACAAAGACCATGGATAACAGACTGTTTCAGACGTATAAATATTGATAAGGACCAAAATGCTTTCCACCATGATCACAAAGAAAAGAACCGCCGATAAAATCCTGCGCTTTCTTCTGAACTGCTCCTTAATTTCAGGATATGCCCCGTATACTTCTGCTTTTTCCGGATTTTTGCTGCGCCGCCTTCTTTCCGTTTTAGCAACTGGTCTTTTGTTTTTATTTCTGTTCCGACTGCGGTTCTTTCTGCCATTTTCCGCACCCGTCTCTTCTTCCTCTGAGTTCTCCTGTTTCTCCGTTTTTTCCTTTTTTTCCTGCCTAAGTGCCATCCTGCAAAAAGGACAGACCGGTGACTCATCTAAAATCTCAAATCCACAGTGATTGCACCTCATAATATACCTCCATACCTGCCGGCTATTACTCACTCCACAGCCCGTTTGTTTCAATCTGCACTGAAAGCCCGTCCTCCACCATTTTCTTGAAAAACCGCTGCTGCACTGAATTATCCCTAAGAATGGAGGTAAAAGTAATGGTCAGCTCATCCCCGTAAGAACAGACCGTTGCTTTCATATTCTGTCCGGTGGAAACGGACAAAAGTGCCTGCATTCTTTTTATGAAAGGCCTGTAAGTATCTTCTATCCCGATATTGCCTAAATTTGTAATGGTTGTTGTGGTAGCTTTGGCACTTGTATAATACACAAATTTAATCGCAAATTTTTTTATGAAAAGCGGTATGATACGGAGTGCTTTCTTTTTCTGATTGGAAACATTATAAGAAAACAGTTTCTCCAGAGATTCCTTTTTTAACTGCTCCCTCAGGCTTTCCGACACCTTCCGAAGGATTGTCTCAAAGTCCTCATTGTCCTTTTCCGGGACATATGCCGCACTCACCATTACAAAAAAATTCCTTGTTGTTACGGAACCAAACAGCTGTCTTAAATTCACAGGCACACAAATTACAATGGGCTTCTCCCCTGCCATTCCATGCAGCGTTTCCATATAAATGGCATACACATATACCGCCGCCAGATATTCATTGATGCTTACCTGAAGCTCTTTGCAGCGGACCTTTAATGCCTTTACCGAAAGATATCCATGAATGACACCAAGCTCACCGCGCAGAAACCTTTCCCCGGTCATGTGTACCGCTGCCACCTGTCTGTAGCTCTTTTTTTCCGGCCTTCTGTAGTTTTTTAAATAACCATCCTCTGCATTTAACGAAGTCTGTTCGGAAAGAAAGCCCTCATTTTCATCATGAAGCTCAGGATGTACCAGACGCAGGTATTCATAAGTCAGCTCTCTTAGAAAATTGATGCCGCCCATGCCATCTGCCAGTACATGGAACACCTCCAGGTTGATCCTGCATTGAAAATAAGTCACGCGGAAAAGATAATTCCGGTTCCCCCTTGGCTCCATGGGACTGCAGGGAAAGGTATTTTCCTCCCTTACCACAGGTGCCCCGTTCAGATTTCTTTCAAAGTAATACCAGAACATTCCTGTCCTCATGCGGACATTCATATAATCGAACCAGGGCAGGATATTCTGTAATGCCTCCTCCAGTTTTTCCGGAATCACTTTTTCGGATAAAGTAAAGGCAATACGGTACACATTTGTCATCCGCTCATTCGCTATCACAGGAAACAGATTTGCCGTATTATCCAGTTTTTCCCAACCAATTTCTGTTCTGTTTTTCCGTTCTATCATATTCAATCCCCAAATATTTTACTGATTTTTAGTAACTTGCTGCTTTTGCAAACTCCTAATGGCTCATGCGAAGCATGAGACTATTTTCCATAACATGTCCACGCTTTTAAAGCTTGCTTGCAA
>CADBMP010000004.1 GCA_902795775.1 uncultured Lachnospiraceae bacterium
ATGACGACGAACTCATCTCCTCCCACACGAAATACCGGAGAATGAGAAAATACCACACAGATCATTCGGCAGGAAAGCTGAATATAATCATTTCCATGTTCATGACCGTAAGTATCATTCATTTTCTTCAGATGGTTCAGATCAATCATAACAATGGCAAACTGTGCCGATCCATCTGCAATATCCTGCTCCAGTAATTGTGACTCTTCATCATACGAGGTTTTATTTTTTACCTGTGTCAAGGCATCCTTATACGCTAAAGCTCCCATGCGGCTTACGCGGCTTTTCATCCGCTCCACCTCGCCCTCTGCCTGTAAAAGACTTTCTGCATATCCGGTAATATCCTCAGACATACTTAGAACGGCATTGTAAAGCATCTCCATCTCATCCCCCGTATGGATCTCAGGAAGCTTCATGACAAGTGACTCTAATGCTGTACCGTTCCTGCTCATCTTTGCAAATTCGTTCACGCCATTTTCCAGGTCCTGAACCGGGCGGATGACACGTTTTTTGAGCCAGAACAGCCATAAAGAAACAAAAACAAGGCTCAATATGGTGGTAAATGCCATGCTTATCTGCACAAAATTATGTAAGGCTTTCTTCATTTCAGAAACATCCATATCGACTGCCAACAGGGCGTAAGGTTCCTTTTTTGAATTTAAAAGAGGAAGGACGCCGCTATAATCTTTGCTCAGTTCTGTATCGGTTCTAAAAAAAACAACTTTATTGCTGCTTTTCATGCAATCCAGATATTTTTTTGCAAGCTCGGAAGAATATTCTGTTCCTGCCATTTCATTCAGCTCAACCTTATATTCCGGATGATGCTTTTTGTCATCCCTGCTAATGCCGGAAATAATATATTCAAGGTTGTCTTTTTTTTCTGTATTGAGTGGTTTCACAACATAAATAAAGTGAACATCATAATGCTCTTTTATTTTATCCAAAAACATCTGAAGCTGTTCATATTTTTCTGATTTTTTACCTGTATTGATACAATTTTCCAGGTCATCCCCATCGATTTCTGAATTTACAAGCTGCAGAAGGTCACGCATATATACATTATACCTTCGGTACAGAATCTGATTATAACCGAGATAACCAATCGCCGTATGGGCAAAACAAAGAATAAGGATAAACACGCAGCAGCTAAGAATAATGCTTTTACTTAAAGATTTCCGATTTATTTTCATCCGGCATTTCCTCCTATCCTTGAATCTGATGTCCTGAATATGATGTAAGAGCAAAAACTGGTGCTATTACATTTCTTTTCTATAAATCGTTTTTTAAGGACCTGCAAAAAAGCAAGAATCCCATCATGTGATATATTTCACAACAAAGTATTATAATAATATGGTATAAGATAATTCAAAAATTAGCAAGTAAAAACTGTATAAATTTAAAAAAAATATGCTATAATAGTCTCGTGCTCCGCACGAGCCATTCGGAGTTTGCAAAAGCAGCAAACTCTCCGCACGAGCCATTTGAAAAAAAAAACGGCAAAGGAGGAATCTTACTGCATGAAACAACATACAAAACAATCATTTGCGTTGATCACAGGTGCCAGCTCCGGCATTGGAGAAGAATTTGCAAAGCTGCTTTCCCAAAAAGGGTATCCTCTGATTCTGACTGCCCGCAGGGAAGACAGGTTAAAAAAACTAGCTAAGCACCTAAAAACCAGAACCATCATCATTGAAGCAGACCTTTCTTCCGAAAACGACCGAAACCGTCTGGCAGAACAAATCCGCAGATATGACATAGAAATCCTGATCAATAATGCCGGCTTTGGAGAATGCGGCGCATTTTACAAAACAAGCCTGACAAAAGAAATGAACATGATTGAAGTGAATGTCAAGGCAGTCCATTTTCTAACGAAAAAAATACTGCCTAAAATGCTCCATAAAAATTCCGGTTATATTTTAAATGTTGCATCCTCTGCCGGTCTTTTTCCGGCAGGTCCCTACATGGCAGCATATTATGCCTCCAAAGCCTATGTAACCAGCTTAACACGGGCCATTGCGCATGAAGTCAAATCTGCCGGAAAAGAGGTCTACATTGGATGTCTGTGTCCTGGTCCGGTCAATACAGAATTTAACGCCGTAGCAGATGTGGAATTTTCACTCAAAGGAATTTCCCCGGAATTCTGTGCCCGGTATGCGGTCCAAAAAATGTTTCAGAAAAAAACAGTCATTATTCCGACTTTTCTGATAAAAGCAGCTGCATTTTTTGGCAGGCTGCTCCCACAGGAGATAAGCATTTCCATGACCGCACATCAGCAGAAACGTAAGCTTTACCGTTGACATACGATACCGTTTTTCTAAATAATGCCAAGGGAGCCTAAGAACAATATAAACAGAAGAACCGGTGAAACAAAACGTATCATCAGGATATACAGGTTTTTTCGTCCAAACCGTTCTCCATTTTTGGTGGCTTCCCCAATCACGGTATCCGGTGTCAGGAACCAGCCAATCAGAAAACAGGTCCCAATCGCCACAACCGGCATGAAAATATTATTACTTAAATAATCCACAATGTCTAAAAGCTGTGCAGTAGAACCCTTTGAGCTCTTTGGCAGCTTTGCCTCAAAATAAAGCAGATTATATCCAAGACAAATGAAAACTCCAATGACAAAGGCAATGAGTCCCTCTGAAATCGTTGCCTTTTTTCTGTCTGTCCCTGTTTTATCCATCACACTGGATACCACAGCCTCCAAAACGGAAACAGAGCTTGTCAGTGCTGCAAAAAATACCATTAAAAAGAACACTGAGCCAATGACACGTCCAAAAACACCCATCTGTGCAAATATCTTTGGCATTGCCACAAACATCAGACCGGGACCTGCTGTAGTCTTCATCTTATCTGCTCCCATATAAACGCAGACTGCAGGAATAATCATGACTCCGGCCAGGATTGCGATTGCCGTATCAAAGATTTCAATCTGATTGACAGATTTCACCAGATTATCCTCATCCCGGAAATAGGATCCATAAGTAATCATAATGCCCATTGCAACGCTGATACTGTAAAAAAGCTGTCCCATGGCATCCATGACTACCACAAAAATATCCTTGAAGCTCATGCCGGAAACATCCGGTACAAGAAATACCTTTAATCCATCTAATCCGGTCACTTTTTCGGCACCTGTCCCATTGCTGAGTGTCAAGGAGAAAATGGAAATTCCCACCACCAGGACAATCAGAATCGGCATCAGGATTCGTGAAAGGGATTCAATTCCTTTGTTGATTCCCCGATAAATGACAAAACAGGTCAGAAGAAGAAAAATGGCATCATATACGATTGGTTCTGCATGACCGGTAATAAAACTTCCAAAGAAACCATCTTTTGCTGCAGCTTTTCCACCGCCGGAAAGAAATACGACAGCATATTTCATGACCCAGCCACCAATAATACAATAATATGGCAGAATCAGAAACGGTACTGCACTTGCAATATACCCCAGCCAGCCAAAACGCCCATGCAGCTTTCCGTATGCAGTCAAAGAGCTCTGCTTTGTTTTCCTGCCAATGGAAATCTCGCTCACTAAAAGCGTATATCCAAAGGTCAATGCTAAAATAATGTAGATGACGAGAAAAAGACCGCCTCCATCCTTTGCCGCTAAATACGGAAATCTCCAGATATTTCCAAGTCCCACTGCACTTCCTGCAGCTGCCAGTACAAAACCAAGCGAGTTTGTAAATGAATTTCTTTTTGTTTTCATGAAACTGATTCCTTTCCATTTTTCATCTCATGAACAAAATGTCCATGCATCTAATTCTAATATAATGTATTTCATAATCCGGCTGAAATGATATCTGCCTATCTTTCGGTACGCTTTAAACGGCTTAAATTTTCTTCCGTTTCAAACTCATACACAACTTCTTCCTCATACCCAAATTTTCTCAAATCCCCTTTTGTCATTAAAATATAATAATTCACTTTGTCACTGCGGTATAATGCCCGAAATTCCGGTTCTTTCAAAAAACTGTCTGCCACGACAAAAAAGATTTTTCCACCGTCGCTGTCCCTTTTTTCTTCCGTAAATGCCTTCCAGTATCCCTCTAACATGCGCTGATAACGTTCCTTATCCTTTGGGGTGGTACTCACCCGGAACAGATCAAAACGGTCTTTTCCTTCATCACTTGCACCAAAATACTTTTTCTGCAGGGAACGGGTACACCATCCAGAAAGGCTGTCGAACTTGGAAATATCCATTACCTCCACCCCGTATCCATTGCTCGTTTCCAGATGTACCGCCTTTGTGATTCTGGAAACAAATTCCAGCAGCTTTTGTGCACGTTCCTCTTCATTCCTGAATAAAATGATATGCTGCTCCTCTAACGCCAGCTCAAAAGCAATTCCGCCACTCTCAATCTTTACATTTACACCCATAATCAGTTACCTCCCTTATTCTGTTCATTTTGATTTTCTGTTTCCACATTCTGTACCGGTTCTGTCTGCTGTATGTTTTTCTGCACCATGCCCGGTTGTCCTGTCATCTGCGGATTTTGCTGCACCATGTCCGGCTGTCCTGTCGCCTGCGGATTTTTCTGCACCATGCCAGGCTGTCCTGCCGCCTGTCGTGCATTCACCGGTCCCATGCCAGGCTGTCCTGTCATATAAGGCATATAACCCTGCCGCTGCTGCATCCGCTTTCTTCTTTTTTCCTGATTTTTCTTTGACTGCTTTACGGCAATAAAAACAATCACCAGAATGATTACCAGATAATACCATACATAAATAAAAATAGTGAGCAATGTTTCCAGAACATTTAAGAACGTGCTCCATGA
>CADBMP010000005.1 GCA_902795775.1 uncultured Lachnospiraceae bacterium
CTATATGGATTCATAGGAAGGCTGAACAGTTACAAAGAGTTATCATTAATTTTTCCAAATGATAAGTTTTTATGGAATTTTTTTGTAAAGTGTGGTAAACTGAAATTGCTATTTGTTTGTACATTGTTCAGAAAGAGCATTACAGTCTAGATGTATAGGTATTTTGCATTGCTGTTGCCGGGTCTTCATGAATGAGGGACAAAAGAGCCAGGCGGGTCTGCCCGTTTCGTCCGGACAGTGAAGCTGTGAACAGTGATTAAAAAGATATAGGAGGATGTTTAATATGAGATTAGTGACCAGATCAGATTTTGATGGACTTGCTTGCGCAGCACTTTTAAAAGAGGCGGGAATTATTGATCATTGGAAATTTGCACATCCAAAGGATCTGCAGGATGGACTGATAGAAGTCACAGAGGATGACTGCCTGGCAAATGTGCCTTATGTGCCGGGGTGTGGACTTTGGTTTGACCATCATAGCAGTGAGCAGGAAAGACAGGAGCTGGAAGGAAAATATAAGGGCGAGAGCCGTATCACACCATCCTGTGCACGTATTATTTATGAGTATTACGGTGGAAGGGAGCGTTTCCCTCAGTTTGACGATATGATGGAAGCTGTGGATAAAGTAGATTCTGCAAATCTGACCATTGATGAGATTTTACATCCAACGGGTTGGATTCTGGTGGGATATATCATGGATCCACGTACCGGTCTTGGACGTTGGAGAAATTTCCGTATTTCAAATTATCAGTTGATGGAAGAATTGATTGATGCGTGCCGCACCATGTCAACAGAGGAGATTCTGGCACTTCCGGATGTTGCAGAGCGTATTGAAATTTACAATGAGCAGAGCGAAAAATTCCAGGAGATGGTCAAAGCGCATACAAGAGTGGAAGGAAACGTCATTATTTCTGATCTGCGCGGAGTGGATCCGATTTATTCAGGAAACCGTTTCATGATTTACAGTATGTATCCGGAGCAGAATATATCTGCCTGGATCGTTTCCGGACGTGGCGGAAATGGTTGCTCTGTGGCTACCGGGTACAGCGTGATCAATAAAACATCTAAGGTCAATGTGGGAAGCCTGATGTTAAAGTATGGCGGCGGCGGTCATAAAGCAGTAGGAACCTGCCAGTTCCCAAATGAAACAATGGATGAGATGATTCCAAAGCTTTTGAAAGAATTAGTAGAGCTTAGTGAGCAGTAAAAAGTCGTTGAAAGCGGCAGCTGCAGACGGAAGCATATATAAATGTGTAAAGCATAAAAAGCACATAAAGTAGAAAGCATACATAAAGAGTATCGTATTCATTATGTGCATTACATGGGGAGGGCTATCACAGTTTTTTGTGGTAGCCTTTTGCGGTTATAAATAACGGACACAGCTTGTTCAGTTTAGAAAGCCTGGTTATGCCCTTGACGGGCGGCAGTTATAAATAATGGGCAAAGCTTGTTTATCTTAGATGTAATTGGGAAATATTGGAAGATGAAAAAGCATGGAGGAGGTTCATCTATGGATTATAAAATTTTGGAACGGGATGCAAAACTGGGAGACAGGGTGGCTGCCAGAAAATTAGAGGAACGCAGGGAAAAACTGGTACAGCTTTCTTTAAGGGATGCCATGGGGAACCGGCTTACATATTGTCCGGAGGCATTGCCGGAAAGGCTGATCAAAGATATCGAAAAAATGTACAGCCAGATATCCATTACAAATATGGATGCAGAAGTTTCGATTGAGGAGGAGTCGTTCCATAGCTGCAGGATTGAAGGGGCGGATACGACACAGGAAGAATTGAACGAGGTCTTCCGCGCAAAGCGTTCTGAAAAAAAGGGCGATAAGATGATTTTAAATACATACCGGGCAGTAAAATATTTGAACATTACAGGCAAGAGAGATGTGGATACGCTTGTGAATCTTTGGAAAATCGTGACGGACGGTGTGTGTGACAATGAGAGGATGTCAGGAACAAAATTCCGTACCGGTGTAGTGAAGGTGGGAAGTCATGAGGCACCGGAGCCGGAGCTTTTAGATTATTGCATGAAACAGTTTTTTGGGTTTTATCATGAGGAAAATGTAGAAAATCCTTATATCAAGGTGGCAATCATTCATTTTTATTTTGTATATATGCACCCGTTCTGTGATGGGAACGGGAGAATTGGAAGACTTCTGACCGAGGATCATGAAAGCATACATGGATTTAAAAAGGGACCGCTCTGCGGACCATATTCATGGAGTATTTTTTGATATCTGCGTGGATAGCGGGGACCCCCTGATCTATAAGGCGAGTGATTTCCGTGTGCATCAGAGCATGGATATTGCAAGGGAGATGGGCTTAAAGGCAGTCATTTTTCATACAAATTTCATTGTGAATTTTAGATTAAAGTATTACATTGACACATGGCTGGAACGGAACGAGGAATACTGGCGCAGGATTTTAAAGGAATATCCTGAGCAGAAAATTTATATGGAAAATATGTTTGATGATTCGCCAGAGATGCTTTTGGAACTTGCAAGGCGCATGGCAGATGAGGAACGGTTTGCCATCTGTCTGGATATTGCGCATGGTTTGATTTCGGGCGCACCTTTGGAAAAATGGTTCACGGCATTAAAGGAACAGAGAGTGGCGCATCTTCATATCAATGATAATGACGGACTTTCGGACCTGCATCAGCCTGTAGGCGTGGGCAGGATGCCATGGGGAATTTTTTCTGAATGGTGCAAAGGGCTGAAACAGGAGCCGTCCATTCTGATAGAGGTGAGAGGATATGAAGATTTGGAAAAGTCTGTGGAAAATATGAAGGCACAGAAGATATATCCGTTTTCATAAAGGTGAAAATGCAAAATGTCGATATATATAAGTAATGGGTTGAAAAACCAAATAAGGAAAGGAACGTGTTGCATATGAGAAAAAAGAGCAGACAGAGGCTGGCGTTGTTAGTATCTGTTTCCATGGCAGTGGCGGCTTTCAATACTGTGCCGTTTGAAAAGAACAGCTCTGTAATGGCGGCATAACCGGAAAAGGAACCGGACTGGTCATCATCAATTCTTATACAGCCGCTAAAATTGGGGGCAGCAGCATGCCAGGCGCACCAGGTGCATTTAGTACCTCGGAATCAGGTGTTACAGTGAAAGCATCATATTATCTAGGGGAACATGTGGATGATAATGCTGACATGATGATGATGACGGAAAAAGAATTTACAGATGGGACGGTATTAAAAAAGCTGAGTGATTATGGCTGGATGTATGAAAAGAGGAACTGGAGCGAAGATGCTTCACATTATCCGACATCTTATCATGCGGAGGCAGATGTGCAGATACCGGATTCATCAAACATTCCGAAAGAAACAGCAGTACCACAGCAGACAGCGGTACCTGAAAAAACAGAAGTGCCACAGCAGACAGCGGTACCTGAAAAAACAGAGGCTCCGGTAGAAAAACTGGAGGACAGGGATACTCCTTTATCAAAGGGAGAGAAAGTGGAAAGTGATGGCATTATTTTTCAGGCAAAAGGAAGTAACTCTGTCGTTATAGAGAAAAACACAAATCCTGAAGTGCAGACAGTCACAATTCCGGATACCATAGAAGCAGGCGGTGTGAAATACAAAGTGACCATGTTAAGCAGTGGAGCTTATGCGGGCTGTAAAAAATTAAAAACGGTAAGTCTTGGAAAAAATGTAAAGACCATTGGAAAAGGCTGTTTTAAAAATTGTACAAAATTAAAAAAGGTAAGTTTTCCATCTAATCTGAAAACGATTTCTTCCGGTGCTTTTCAAAATTGCAGAAAGTTAAAAAGCGCGGCATTGCCGGCGGGAACAAAAGCCATTGGAGAGAAATGCTTTAAAAACTGCAAGAGCATGAAAACGTTTACGGTGGGAAATGTGAAAAAGAAGAAAGGAGGTCTTTCCCTGGGCGAAACAGAAGACGTCATGTATGGAGCGGCTCCGGTTGTCATTTCCATTGCAGCAAGTGCGTTGGAAAACTGCAGCAGCTTAAAACAGATTATTATCAACAGCCAGGTTGAAAAAATTGGAAATGCGGCATTCCGGGACTGCACATCTCTTTCAAAGATTATTATTTATTCCCTGATATTAAAGAAGGTTGGAAAGAGGGCTCTTGTAGGCGTACAGAACTGCAGGATATCCGTACCGCAAAAAAAGATAAAGCCATACAATGTGCTTTTTAAGAATAAGGGGCAGGGGAAGAAGGTTGTTGTTGCAAAGATGTAGGTTTACCGGGAAGAAAACGACGGTTGTTTTGGCGATTTGTGCCGAGCCCAAATCGCTCTGATGCCATTGCAGAAACTGCATTCGTAGATTTCTGTTCGGCAGCCTCGCACAGAGTGCTCGGCACAGGGGATTTTTATGGAAAATAATATGAGGATCGTATTGGAAGTTAAGGGAACTGGAATGGGTGAGGAGAAATATATACGAAAGGAGAATGACATGATGTTTTTAGAACGATTTTTGGGGTGTAAGAAAATTTGTATTCAGTGCCATGATAATCCGGATGCAGATGCATTGGCTTCCGGGTTTGCATTGTATTATTATTTCAGAAGAAACGGGAGGGATGTAGAGCTGTTATATGGCGGAAGGAATAAGATTACAAAGCCAAACCTGCTTTTAATGGTTAAGGAGCTTCAGATTCCAATCCGTTATGTAACAGAGCTTCCGTATTGTGATCTACTGATAACGGCGGATTGTCAGTACGGCGCAGGAAATGTGACACACTTTGATGCGCCGGCAGTAGCAATGGTGGATCATCATCAGTGCGGCATCATGCAGAATGAAAACAGCTATATCAGAAGCAATCTGGTAAGCTGTTCCACTGTTGTGTGGGATTTATTCCGTCAGGTGGGGATAGATGCCAATGAAGATTTAAAACTGTCTACGGCACTTTATTATGGCCTGTATAGTGACAGTAACCAGTTTGAAGAGCTTTTCCATCCGTTAGATAAAGACGCAAGGGATTCCCTGAAGAAGGATGAGGCGCTTTTGTTCCAGTTAATGAATACAAATCTTTCTTTAAATGAGCTTGGAATTGCAAGCAGGGCATTGAACGGACAGGTTTATAATGAAGAATATCATTTCTCGGTCATAGAAACAGAGCTGTGCGACCCTAATATTTTAGGCATTATCAGTGACTTTGTCATTCAGGTGGAGGAGGTAGATACCTGTGTGGCATTTAACAGGAATCCGGGCGGGTTCAAGCTTTCTGTGAGAAGCTGCGTTCCGGAAGTCAAGGCAAACGAACTGGCTGCGGCATTGTGCGAAGGGATTGGAAACGGCGGAGGCCATTTGAGAAAAGCAGGTGGATTTATTGCAGCAGAGACTTTTGAAAAAAAATATCCTGACAGAAAAATGATAAACGTGATGGAAGAAAGAATAAAGGAATATCAGGATTCTTATGAAATCATTTACGCAGAAAAATATGACATGGATACGTCGGATATGAAACGTTATGTGAAGAAACCGATTCTTGTGGGATATGCAAAGGCGACAGATTTCTTAAAAGAGGGAACTCCGATTCTGGTCCGTACCCTGGAGGGGGATGTGGATTTGATCGTAAAAGAAGGCCTGTATCTGATGATTGGAATTGAGGGAGAGGTCTATCCAATTGACCAGAAGAAATTTGAAAGAAGCTACCGGGAAGCAGAGGGGGTTCCTGAGATGGATGCGGATTATGCCCCGACCATTCGTGATAATATTTATGGAAATATTTATCAGCTCGTGGACTGCATGAAGCCTTGCGTGGCAACAGGAAAGACAGTCATTTATGCAAAGCCGCTTACAAAAAATGTCAAGGTATTTACTGCATGGGATAAAGAAAAATATTACCGTGGGCTTGTTGGCGATTACATTGTTGTTCGCGAGGATGATGCACATGACATTTATGTGGTGCGTGGTGATATTTTCTTAAAAACATATGAACAGGTCTAGGAGGTTGGAATGAAATATGAAGCCTTTATTAGCTATCGTCATGGAGGAATTGATGAAAAGGTAGCAACGCAGATTCACAAGGAATTGGAGCGGTACAGGATTCCGGCAAAGATTGCCAAAAAAGTTGGCAAAAAAAAGATTGGACGTATTTTTCGTGATGCAGATGAGCTGAAAGCGTCAAGTGACCTGTCTGCAGCAATCAAAGAGGCACTGGATGTGACCGAGTGGCTGCTGGTTATTTGTACAAAGCGTTTCAAGGATTCTCCATGGTGCATGGAGGAGGTGGAGCATTTTGTAAAAATCCGGGGCAGGGAGCGGATTATCGTCATTCTGGTGGAGGGCGAGCCGCAGGAGAGTTTTCCCAAGATTTTGACACATATAGAACGCAATGGAAAGATTGAGGAGATTGAACCGCTTGCAGTAGATATCCGCGCCGATTCTGACCGCGGAGTTTTAAAAGCATTGAAGCAGGAGAGGTTTCGTTTCTTTTCTTCCATGCTGGCTGTGGATTATGATGATCTGCGGCAGAGACAGAGAGAGCGCCGGGTAAAACAGGTGGGTACCATTGTCGCAGCAGGTTTTTTGGCTTTGAGCAGCGTCATTGCCATTATTGCAAGAAAGAACCTGCAGCTGGAGGACGCTTATGCGGCACTTGACAAGTCGAACCAGTCAACCCTGATGGGCGAGTCATATTATTTGGCAGAGTATTCCAATGAAGCGTATGGAAACGGGGATAAAAAAACGGCGGTAATGCTTGCATTAGAGGCATTGCCTGAAAAATTAAAGCAGCCGGACCGTCCGTATGTGCCGGGTGTCATGCGGTATCTGACGCAGGCATTGGGAATTTATGATTTCAGCTTTGGATTCCAGACCGATTCGTTTTTTGACATGGAGCAGGAAACATATGATGTGAAAACGCAGGTCAGTGAAGACAAAAAGCTGCTGCTTGTGGAAAAATATTTTTATGCGGCAGGCAATAAGCTCACAAGAGAGGTGGCAATTTATTCCCTGAAGGAACAGAAAAAGCTCTGCGAATATCCGCTGAGTACCATAAACAGGGGAAATTACAGCGGGATTTCCAGGAGCGCATATCTTTTGAGCGACAGCAAGACGCTGGTTTATCTGGGAGAAAAGGGAATCCGGTCAGTTGATGTCTACACCGGGAAAGAAAATTTTTCAGCGGAAAAGGCATCTGAGCTTAAAATCAGCAAAGATGAAAAGCAGATCATAACCATTGATTATGAAGAAGGGTGTCTTTATGGATATGATCAAAAGGGCGAGCAGACGTTAAATTGTACGCTTGGAACAGATATGAATTATACGCTTGGGGAAATTTCAAAGAGCGGGAAAATGCTTTCCCTGGCAGCAAATACAGAGGCTGCTTACGGTATCATACTGATTGAGCTGAAAACAGGGAAAAGCTCTTTTATCAGAATGGTCGGACAGTGTACGAACGTGCAGTTCATAGATGACAACAGGCTGTGTTTTCTTTTAAGCGATGAGGGGGAAGGTCTGAAGCACATTGTACGATACGAAATCAAGGATGGGAAAGAGGGCTATCTGTGCAATGCGGACTGGGACCTGAAGGTGATGACAATTTCTGATGAGCGGAAATGTTATTATTATCATGAAAATAAGGTATATGAAGTGGATTGTGATGATAAAAAAGGGAAGAAGACCTGGGAGTATACATTTGCATCTGATGTCAATTCTATAAAAACAGGCGATGGCATTATTGGCATTACCTGTCAGGATGGTTCTGTATCCTTTTTTGATGCAGAAACAAAGCAGCTGATCAATTCACAGAAGGGAAACAACGAGCCTTTTTATATGCTGGAAGTAAATGAGACTTATGCATCTCTTAGGGATTACTGGGGGAAAAATATCCGAATCTACAAGAAAAATGAAAATGCTGCTGATGAAAGGGCAGATGCCAAATCGCTTGATATTTCAGATATTTTGGAAGAAATTCCAAATAAATGGTATACAAGTGCAACGGATGGAAGTAAGGTGGTTCTTGGTTTTCAGAATGGCATCAAAAAGCAGATTGGCGTTTTTGATGCAGAAAAATTTACCACCATTACAAGCAAAAAGCTGTCGGATTTGAATTATGATGCGTTTGACAGCCTGACCATTGATGTAAAGAATAAGGATTATATTTCTGTCCAGGATTATAATTATTATCAGACCACTCATTATCAGGGGGGGAATATGGAAGGATTATTTTCCTTTGATGAAAATAATTATTACTATTATAATGAAGATGGTACGCTTCTTTATCTGACAGAGGAGAATAAGATTGTGGAGTATGGGGCTGCTACAGGAAAGAAAAACGCAGAGTATGAACTTATGTCCGGTTATGATAAGGGAGTAAGGATTGGAAAGGAGATGATATTCAGCAGTGAAAAAGAAATCTGCATACAGAATCAGGAGACAAAGGAACAGAAAGTGATAAAGGATGCAGAGCTTTATTCATTTCATGCAGACAGGCGGCTTTTATTCTACCGGAATGCAGAAGGAACAAAGTGGTATGTCTATTCCCTGGACAAAGGCAAGGTCATCTGTAAGGGAAATGCGGGGATTTACTCCTGTACATTGTTCTTTGGGAATGGCAGGTATTTTTTGAATGATTACTGCGAGGTGTACGATATGGACACATGGAAACGGGTGCTGGATTTAAGTGAAATCAGCAATGGCGTGTATGGTGTCCAGACAACAGATGAGCTTTCTTATTTTGTGGTATGGTATCAGGAGAGCGATGCAAAGAAGAATGGAAAGGTGAGCGGCTCGAATATGGCGTATCTGTATGAGAAAGATGGTACAGGCGAGGTCGTCGGGGTGATTCCAAATTTCGTTGCCATGGCGAAAGACGGGAAGGTCATTGTATATGACGGAAATCATTGTCTGTATAAAACGCCGTTATATTCTGCAGCGGAATTAAAAAAGAAAGCAGAAAAATACATAGGAAAGGAAAAGCTTACAGAGGAGCAGAGGGTAAAATATCATCTGTACAGGGAGTAGGGACTGTCTGTATAGAAAGAAATGATTTGTGGAATTTACGGATTCAGGAAAAATGTCTGTGCAGGGGGCAGTAATGCCATTTGGCGGGACTGTATCAGGGAAGGAAAGGAGACAGAATGAAAAAGTTAGAAGAATATGTAAGAGAGATTCCGGATTTTCCGGAAAAAGGAATCATTTTCCGGGATATTACAACAGTGCTTCAGAGCCCGGAAGGATTAAAGCTCGCAATTGACGAGATGGTGAAAGTGCTGGATGGCGTAGAGTTTGATGTGGTTGCGGGAACGGAGTCCAGAGGCTTTATTTTTGGAGTACCGATTGCTTATACTCTGGAAAAGGCTTTTGTGCCGATTCGGAAAAAAGGAAAGCTGCCATGTGAAACCATTTCTGCAAAATACGATTTGGAATACGGAAGTGCTGAACTGGAAATGCATAAGGATTCCATTCTTCCGGGACAGAAGGTGGTTCTGGTGGATGACCTGATTGCTACAGGAGGAACCATAGAAGCCAGTGTAAAGATGATCGAACAGCTGGGCGGAACTGTGGAAAAAATTGTATTTTTAATGGAGCTTGCAGGCTTAAAGGGACGTGAACGGTTAAAGAAATATGATGTAGTTTCTATTTTACGCTATGAAGGAAAATAAAGAATAAAAATGGAGGAATAGCATTATGTTAGAGAAAATTTTTAAACTAAAACAGAATGGAACGAATATCCGTACAGAGGTAATCGGCGGACTTACTACGTTTATGACCATGGCGTATATTCTGGCTGTGAATCCGGCACTTTTGTCCATGCCAAAGGATTCCGGCGGAGCGGGGATGGATGCGACCGCAGTTTTGATTGCTACATGTCTGGCTGCTTTTGTAGGAACGCTCTGTATGGCATTATTGGCCAATTATCCATTTGCACTTGCTCCGGGCATGGGACTAAATGCTTACTTTACATATACAGTATGCGGACAGCTGGGCTACGATTTTAAGCTTGCACTTGCAGCAGTTGCAGTGGAAGGAGTCATTTTCATTGTACTTTCTGTAACCAATATTCGTGAAGCGATTTTCAATGCTATCCCTGCCAGTTTGAAAAAAGGAGTGAGCGCGGGAATCGGACTTTTTATTGCCTTTGTGGGATTACAGGGAGCACATCTGATTGTAGACAGTCCGGCAACCCTTTTGACATATGTGAGCTTTAGAAAGGATTTCCATACCGCAGGAATCTGTGCGATTCTGGCGCTGATTGGCCTGGTGGTTACGACAATATTATATATAAAAAAAATAAAGGGTTCCATTTTGATTGGAATTCTGGTTACGTGGATTTTGGGAATGATTTCCCAGGCAGCAGGACTTTATGTGGTGAATCCGGATGCGGGATATGGAAGCTTATATCCGTCTTTGGGAATGACAGACCTTTCTGCTTTTGGAAATACCTGCGGCCAGGTATTTAATGCAGATTTTGGCGGAATCCGTACTTTTGATTTTCTTGTGATTGTCTGTTCGTTCCTTTTTGTGGATATGTTTGATACAATAGGAACGTTGGTAGGTGTGGCAACAAAGGCGAAAATGCTTGATAAAAATGAAAAGCTTCCAAGAATTAAACAGGCACTTTTGGCGGATGCAGTTGCAACTCTGGTGGGTGCAATCTTTGGAACGTCAACAACAACAACTTACGTGGAAAGTTCTGCAGGTGTCGGGGCAGGTGCAAGAACCGGACTGGCTTCTGTGGTAACAGGATTATTGTTTTTGCTGGCCATTTTCTTTGCACCGGTCTTTACGGCAATTCCGGGCTTTGCGACAGCACCGGCTTTGATCTTTGTGGGCTTTTTGATGGTAACAGTGGTGACAGAGATTGATTTTACCCAATATACAGATGCAGTACCGGCTTATCTCTGCTTTTTATGTATGCCGCTTGCATACAGCATTTCTGAGGGAATTGCCATTGGTGTGGTTTCTTATGTAATTATCAATTTCATATGCGGGAAGAAGAATAAGATTACTCCGCTGATGTATGTGCTTGCAGTATTATTTATTTGTAAATATGTTTTTCTTTAAAATATACATAAAAGAAGATGGGGGGCAATGAATTATGGCAGGATTTTGTGGTTTTTGTGGAAGACCGTTGGCTGACGGAGAGGTTTGTAACTGTCAGGCAGGAAAGAATGGGCAGTATGTCCAGCCGGGGCAGAACAGACAGCAGGGGATGCAGCAGGGATATCCACAGCAGATGAATCAGGGGCAGAGAGGATATGGCGGCCAGCAAGGATATGGAGGCCAGCCGCGATATGGAGGCCAGCCGGGATATGGCGGCGGGCAAGGATATGGAGGCCAGCCGGGATATGGAGGTCAGCCGGGATATGGCGGCCAGCAGGGATATTACGGCCAGCCGGGATACGGTGGCCAGCCGCAGTTTAGCCAGCAGGTGAACCAGACTCTGGGAAAAGCAACAAATGCAACGAAAAATTTGCTCATGAAGATTGGTACCATTTTAAAAAATCCGATTGGGGAATTAAAGTCGATTGCAGAATCAGGAAGCAGCTCATTAGGGCTTCAGATGATTGGCTTTAATCTGGCAGTTGTTTTCCTTATTGTCCTGATTTCGCTTTTATCTCTCAAGGCAAAGCTTTCCGGTACATTTGGAGAATATGCAGGCAGTATCAATATTCCTTATTTTCAGATTATTTTTGCCTGCGTAGCAACGGCGGCAATCTATTATTTCATTGAAGCCGGAATTTTATACGGTTTTACAAAAGCATTTTCAAAGGGTGCAAAGATCACGTTTTCCATGGCGGTCACACCGGTGGGCGGTGCAGCACTTTATAATGCATTATTTTTAGTAGTGGGTATTTTGCTTGGAATGTTAAACAGCGGACTGGGAAGCTTTATCCTTATCGGAGGATATCTGTTTACTTATATTCTTCTGATTGTGTCGTATTCGGAATCAGTACCATTGACTGGAAATGCCAAATTTTATGTACTTGGGATTACACAGATTTGTCTGATCATAGCAATGGCAATTGTATTTGTGCTTATTATTAGAACGTCTGTTGCCCAGATTACCAGTATGTTCTCTTATGGTTCCAGCGGATTATTGAATGGATTGGGGAGATATCTAAGATAAAAGAATTATCCCGGCATAGCCGGGCACGGGGTGCGCAGCGAGCAGAAGGCAGGGAACCTGCCTTCTGCTCGATTATCCACAGAATCGACTGTCTGGGCGTTTTTGTGTGCTGCCTCACAAGGAGTGTTCGGCATGGGGAATTTTTATGGAATGCAATTTCTTTTTTAATTTGTCTTTTAAGCTGCTTTTTTCAAGTGCCTTTACGGCTGTCCGGGCGTTTTGATAATTTTGTTCTGTAGGATTTTTCTTTGCCGCCTTCACTAAAAACTTTGCCTTTTTTTCCGCTTTCAGCTTTGAGCGTATAAACTTTTTCATGTATTTTACCCAGATTTCGTAAGAGGTACGGTTCAGATGGATAAAACCATCCGAAACAGCACTTTCCTTTAATCTTCCGTCCGCTCCTTTCAGGGGAGTGTTGATGTCTATATAATAAGTGTTTTTTGTTTTTTTGGCATATTGCAGCATATTGCGGTTTAATTTGTCGATTTCCTGATTGTTAATGCGTCCTTTTGGTTTCCATGCAGGTGTCGTGGCAAGAATATAAAAATCTACAGTAGGATTTTTTGTCCTGATTTCCTTTATGTATTTTTTGTAATTGGAGAAAATCTGATCCTTGCTTGTATTAAAATCATTGACACCCATGTTGATAAATACATGCTTTACTCCTGAGAGCTGTACAGCATCCATTGCTTTCATGGCCCTGCCCCTGTAATGGAGCATGAATGGCTTGTTGTTTGTAAATTCAATTATAAAAGAATAAGAACCCTGTACCAGCATGGTCGGCCCGCCAAGGTATCCCTTCTCTTTTGAATCCAAAAAACGTTTAAATCCAAGTCCGATGGAATTCCCGATGACAGCACTCTGTCCAAAAAAATGGTCAAGCTCTTTGGGGGTAATTTTGTATGAGGCTGCGTGTACGGTGTCAGAGACACGGGATATTTCTGTTGTGCCGGGAAGCTCAGGTATACAGGGCGTTTCCGGCTGAAAACAGAACAGAGCGCAGAGCAGGGAAAAAAGGACTGTGCTGACAGGGATGCGAAGTGTTTTAAAAAGTATTTTTCTAAAGCCTGGTTTCTTTTTCATATGGTTATCTCCCATTAGTAAGTGGTTATGTCTTAGATTTACTATCTATAATAAAATATAAATGTAAAAATGTAAAGTAACAGTTATAACTTCACATGCATGTGTGAACTGTAAGAAGTAATAAAGTTTTGTCAGAGTAATGTCAAATTATATTTGCTTTTACGTTTTTAATGTTGTATAATAAATAATGTTAATGTCAACACGTACTAGTAGTTTCGCCGTTATTCGCATGATTCCTGAATGTATAGTTGCAAATGATATTATGGGCGGCTGGGAGCCGCTTACCGGTGTACATGGAAAACGGAAAACAGGATAATGGCAAAAAATAAAAAAGAGAGGCAGGTATTAAAATGGCAAACGTTGATTTAAGCAAGTATGGAATTACCGGAGTAACAGAAATTATTTATAATCCTTCTTATGAGGATTTATATGCAGAGGAGACAAAGGCAGGACTTGAGGGCTATGAAGTAGGTAAGGAAAGTGAGCTCGGTGCTGTGAACGTAATGACAGGTGTATATACCGGTCGTTCTCCTAAGGACAAGTTCATCGTTATGGATGAAAATTCTAAGGATACGGTATGGTGGAATACTCCGGAATATCCAAACGACAACCATGAAGCAAGTGAAGACACATGGAAAGCTGTAAAGGAGATTGCCGTAAAGGAGCTTTCTGATAAGAAGCTTTTCGTGGTAGATGCATTCTGTGGTGCAAACAAGGATTCCAGAATGGCAGTCCGTTTCATTATGGAAGTGGCTTGGCAGGCACATTTTGTAGAGAATATGTTCATCAAGCCTTCCGCAGAAGAGTTAGAAAACTTCGAGCCTGATTTCATCGTTTACAACGCTTCCAAAGCAAAGGTCGAGAACTTCAAAGAATTAGGCCTGAACTCAGAGACAGCTGTTGTATTCAACATCACGAGCCGCGAGCAGGTCATCATCAATAC
>CADBMP010000006.1 GCA_902795775.1 uncultured Lachnospiraceae bacterium
GTGAATCAGATACAAAATTAGATTTGGTGAAAAATACATTTTATTTTGTTCGAGATAAAATAGCTCATTCTTGGGATGTAAAAGATAAAAGAATAACCATTTCAGCAAGTGATGTATTAAGAGAAAAAGTTGGAATTTGTTGGGCAAAATCTAATTTACTGGCAGCACTTTTGAGAGCGAATCATATACCGTCAGGATTTAGTTATCAGAAGCTTACTCTGGGAGATACACCGGATACAGGGTACTGTATTCATGCATTAAATACTGTTTATCTTTCTGATTATGATAAGTGGATTCGGCTTGATGCAAGAGGTAATACGGATAAAATCCATGCAGAGTTTTCGATTGAAAAAGAATTTTTGGCATTTAGCGTTAACATTGAATATGGGGAGCACGATTATAGGAATAACTTAGCAGAGCCAAATGAAAAATTGATGAGGCTGCTAAAGGAAAATACAGATGCATTATATTTATATAAAAATTTATTACCAAATAGTTTGGAGTAATTATGTTAGAAAAGGATTTGCTTTATTCACGAATGAAGGTTGATATGAAAGCCATTGATAATGCGTGATTATAGAGACAATTACGAAAAGGATACCCGCAAAAACGAGTATCCTTTTAAATCAGTCTTCCGCTTTTTTAGGATGCTGCCGTCCCTCCGCATCCATTTCATAATCTGTTTCATAGATTAAATCGGACATTTTTACAAAGCTGTATCCTTTTTTCTTTAATTCCCTGATCAGCGTATCTAATGCATCTGCAGTATATTTGGCCCCATTGTGGCAGAGGATGATGGAGCCATTTCCCAAATGTTTGTGGTTTAATACGGTCTGGATGATGGAATCGGTGCCGTAATCCTTCCAGTCCAGCGAATCAACGTCCCATTGGATGGCATGGTATCCGCAGGATTCCGCAGCCTCAATGAGCGTATTGTTGTAATCACCATAAGGCGGCCGGAATACCCGCATATCCACTCCGGTTAATTTTTTGACCTTTTCGTGTGGTTTCATGATTTCTGATTTGCAGTCCTCTAAGGAGAGTTTAGACATCTGCTTGTGGTTTTCGCTGTGGTTGCCAAGCTCGTGCCCGGCCTTCAAAATGGCTTTTACATCATCAGGATATGTTTCAATCCATCCACCTGTCATAAAAAAAGTGACGTGTACTTTGTTCTTTTTTAAGATGCGAAGGATTTTCCGGGTGTCTTCATTCCCCCATGCCGCATCAAAGCTCAGGGCGATTTTTTTCTCTTTTTTTTCTACGCAGTAAATAGGCAGCTTTTTTTCAGAGCTCTGGTTTGCTGTAGAAACGGCTGCATTTTGGGATAAATGATTTTGCCCATAAGCCACAGACAGGCTGGCAATAAGTACAATGGAGAGGATGAACAGTCCTGTGCGTATAAAAGAACTGATCGAACGAATCTCATGTTCTGTTTCTTTTTGGGTCATATGAATACTCCTAAAGAACGATCTTCAATAAAATATATGAGAAACAACCGTTGATATGCGTGAAAAATATGTGCAAGAATATAGCATTTCAGTATCTGCGTACATGATTCCGGGGAGAACGTGTGGAATGTAAAAACTTTTTTTGAAAAATGTGGGAAAAACAACATAAAAAAATTGTGATATGGTATATAATATTTTTTGAACAAAAGGTTTGTCGGTTCAGTAATTTCAAGGATAGATGAACAGAAAGGATGGTGTTTCTATGGAGGAATTGAACAGCAGGAAAGCAGCGGTGGTTGGTTGCGGATTTGTGGGTTCGGCTTCGGCGTTTGCATTGATGGAAAGTGGGCTTTTTTCTGAGTTGGTGTTGATTGATGCGGCAGAGGGCAAAGCAGAGGGGGAGGCACTGGATATCAGCCATGGTCTGCCGTTTGCAAAGCCAATGCAGATTTACGCAGGTGGATATGAGGATATTTCGGATGCCTCTGTTATCATTGTGACGGCAGGCGCGGGACAGAAGCCGGGAGAAACAAGGCTGGATTTGGTAAAGAAAAATGTCGGGATTTTCCGTTCCATTATTCCAAAGATTGCAGAGCATAATAAAGAGGGAATTCTTCTTGTGGTGGCAAATCCTGTGGATATTTTGACTTATACTGCAAAAAAACTTAGTGGTTTTCCAGAAAACAGGGTATTTGGCTCCGGAACGGTCTTAGATACCGCAAGGTTAAAATATCTTCTTGGAGAGCACCTGGCTGTGGACAGCCGTTCGGTCCATGCATTCATCATTGGGGAGCATGGGGACAGTGAAATTGCGGCATGGAGCAGTGCAAATGTATCCGGGATTCCTTTAAATAATTTTTGTGAGATGAGGGGGCATTTTAATCATGAGGAATCTATGCGGCAGATTGCGGAGGATGTAAAAAACAGCGCATACCGGATTATTGAGAAAAAAGGTGCGACATATTATGGCATTGCCATGTCTGTAAAACGAATCTGCGAAGCTATCGTGCGGGATGAAAAATCCATTCTGCCGATTTCAAGCATACAGCATGATAATCATGGAATTTCTGATGTGGCACTTAGCATGCCTGCCATTGTGGGCGCAGGAGGTGTTGAGGGAACCGTACCAATAGAGCTTAGTACAGAGGAAGAAGCAGATTTGAAAAATTCCGCAGATACATTAAAAAAGATTATAGAAGACTTGAGTTTATGATTTGGTTTTTGATAATAAATGATGGCTCCGGCAGAAATGCCGGAGTTTTGTTATGATTATTTATGATATTTAATTGCGGGCAGCAGAGGGGTGTGCTAATATAAAGGTGTTACAAACAACGGAGAGATATATAATATGGAAAATGGGGAGGTCGTGAAATGGACGGACAGGATTCGTTTGATATCTATGGTGGTTTTGCTGAGGTATATGATAAATTTATGGATAATGTTTCGTATGATGAGTGGTATCAATATCTTCATTCCCTACTTGTAAAATACGGGATTTCGGAGGGAACGGTGGCAGAGCTTGCCTGTGGGACGGGGGAAATCACAAGGCGTCTTTTAGAATCAGGGTATCAGGTCATAGGGCTTGACCTTTCAGAGGATATGCTGATGATCGCAAGGGAAAAATGTGGTGAGGATGTGCTTCTTCTTTATCAGGATATGAGAAAGTTAGAGCTTTTGGAGCCTGTGGATGCAGTGGTCTGTGTGGGAGATGGCATCAATTATCTGGATTCATTAGCGGAGTTTAGGCAGGTGGCAGAGCGGGCAGCATTGTATCTGAGACAGGGCGGGATGTTCATTTTTGATTTAAAAACGGATTATTATTTTAGAAAAGTGGTGGGAAACCGCACGATTACGGACAACCGGGAGGATGCGAGCTATATCTGGGAAAACAGCTATGATGAGGAACGGCGCAGGAATGAATATCTGCTGACGGTATATGAGCTGGTGGATGATGAAAGGGATCTGTTCGTGCGTTCAGATGAAATTCATTATCAGCAGGTGTTCGCCGTCAGGGACGTAAGGAGCATCCTGGAGGAATGTGGTTTTTTTGTGGAAAGCATTTATGAGGCATTTTCAGAGCATGAACCGGTGGAGGAATCTGAGCGGCTTTATGTGGCGGCAAGGAGGAAGTGAAACGGGATAAAAATAAAAAGATAAAAAAGGATAAAAAAAATAAAAAAAGTTGTTGACAAATTTTGCAGACCATGGTAAGATATCATTCGTTGGCGCAAAACGGACAGGATGCTCCGGAGATTCTTCTAA
>CADBMP010000007.1 GCA_902795775.1 uncultured Lachnospiraceae bacterium
ACTAAAGAACCGCCGTGTACCGAACGGTACGCACGGTGGTGTGAGAGGTCGGCTAGTTCAAATAATGGCTAGCCTCCTACTCGATTCATGTGATATACTAAGCGTATTATGGAAAGTGGCATATTTAGTACATTATGTCAAATATATTTATGGGCGGAGGTCTGTTTTTTTATGAAAAGAAATTTATTTAGGGTTTTATGTGCAGCTGTTTTAATACCATGTATTGTTACAGGATTTCGGTGTACAAACACAGAAGGAAAAAAACAGAGTGTACAGGTAATACAGGAGCAGTCTGGAGAGCAGCTGACACAGGATCAGCAGAGCGGTCAGAATATGCAGGAACAGCGGAGTGCAAAAGAACATCAGGTGCTTGTCCGCTTTGAAAAAAATTCTGTGCAGATAAAAAGCGGTGTCCGTTATAAGAAATTAAAAGAAGTCCAAGGGCAGGACGATGTATCAGACAATTTTGGGGCCGCTATGAGTGCCGTAAAAAAGTCATCAGAAATTGCCTCTACGGTATCCGACCAGGAGAAAATCTTATCCAAAGAGCTTGGAAGAGATTATGTCATTGAAGACAGTATTTCTTTTGATGATTATGTAATCAGTCTTGTATCTTCAAAAACAGAGGATACAGATACAATGATTAAAAGACTGGAAAAATGTGAAGGTGTGAAATATGTCACACCAAATTACCTGATCAAGACAGAAGGTGCTGATTTTTCCCTGAATGACCCATATATGGAATATTGTTATCCTTTGGCAGATGAGACAGTGAAAAACCAAAAAAATGAAAAATATATTTCTGCACGTGGAAGTATTTATGAAAATGAAATGAAAGATGCATCCATGCATATAACCGATACATGGCAGGCATATCAGAATCGTACCTTAGATAATGAAAAAATTGTGGTGGCAGTATTAGATACCGGAATTGACTATTATCATGAGGAGCTTTTAGCTCATATGTGGGAAAATCCGGGAAAGAATGGTCTGGTTGGGACTTATGGATATGATTTTGTTGATAATGACGATGACCCGTTAGATGAAAATGGGCATGGAACACATTGTGCCGGAATCATTGCTGCAAAGGCGGATAATGGAAAAGGAATTTCCGGTGTGCTTGGAAAATATGCAGATGACCGGGTAAGTCTGATGGCTTTAAGGATTTTTGATAAAAAGGGGGCAGAAAGTACGGAATTTGCTGCACTGGGTGCATTCCGGTACATTTTAACGGCTATAGAAAATGGTGTCAATGTGCGTGTAGTAAGCAATTCTTGGGGAATGGACGGTGGTGCTGTTTTTGGAGGCTTGTTTGATGATGTTCTTTATGAGCTTGGAAAAAAAGGCGTACTGACCTTTTTTGCTGCCGGAAATTCTAATGTTGATCTGGATATGGCAGATGGAAGTCCGACAAGCAGTACATCAGATTATATGGTCTGCGTGGGAAGTATCAATGAAAAGGGAGAAAAAGCGTCTTATTCTAATTATGGTAAAAGCCAGGTGGATTTTTTTGCACCTGGAAGCAATATTCTTTCTTCAGTAAGTTTTGACAATTACCTTCCTGTAATTTATACAAAGGAGCAGTTGGAGAAAACCACAAAAACTTACGGTATATTTAACGGAAACAGCATAATACCGGTAACAGGAGAGGCAGATGTTTCCAGCTTTGGCGCACCTCTCGTGCTTGATGAGGATGGAAAGGAAATCAAAGAGGGTGTGAGGCTGTCCGTATCCGGGGAACGCTATAAAAACACACAGACAAAAAAAAGTCTGAAGGTGGAAATTGCGGAAGCAAAGGCAGATGAAACATATTATATTTATTTTCCATATCAGACAGAAAAAAAGGCAGACGGTACAAATGTACTTGTAGCTGGCTCTGTGGGAATACCTTATGATTTATCATTGGAACATCAGGCGTATTTTGGCGTGGCAGATATGCTCAGGTATGAAGATGGGACAGTGCGCAGGCCGTTAGTTCCTGCCCAGAGTTATAATTCCACTGCAGCAGATTATAATTTATATGATTTTTCTGTTGCTGATACATTTTCTTATACAGAAGCAAAGGCAGCAGCATCACATGGGATTGCAATACTTTACAAGTCTCAAAAGACGGCACCTGCCACCCTTTATATTGATGGACTGGCTGTGAGCAGGGCGGGCATAAAGTCTGATACATTTGGGAGATATTCTTTTTACAGTGGAACCTCCATGGCGTGTCCGGATGCAGCGGGTGCAGCGGCACTTCTTTTAGCAGGTTCCCCACAGATTATGAAAGATAAATCAGAGGAAGGAACACTTGCACTAAAGAAACTGTTACTTTCCTGTGTAAGAAAAACAGAGAAATTGAAAGGATTATGTGAAACAGGGGGTGCTCTGGATTTATCAAAGGTAGTGTCCGGGGATTTTGAACCTGTCATATCTTCGGCAAGTGTTGATGTCAAAAATAATACGGTCACATTATCCGGCGTAAATTTTGAAAATGAAACAGGAGAGATTTCTGCGGTTCATACCATAGGTGGGGAACAGGTGGCGATTTCGGCAGATGAGATGGTGTCCTGGGATGAAAAAAACATTGTCTTAAAAGATTCCACAAAACCGGATAACAGTTATAAATTTCGTGGAAATTATATTACATTTACAATAAAAACAAAATCGGGGAAAGAAAACAGCAGTACATTTTATGTTTCCGGCGGAATTGGCGGATTTAAAAAGCTTGATAAAGATGTCATTTTAGATGGGGAAGAAAAAAAGTACGAAGGTCTGGTGAGTGATGGGACAAATGTGTATGGTATTTCCAATGTAGGCAGTGTTTATCAGATTGATGTGGAAACCGGGGAACGTGTGCCGTACCGTTCCATCAAAAGTGCCTTGAACCTGCTGTCGAACGAAGGATATTATGAAAAGTTGGGCATTGATTATTACGAATTAAGTCACGATTTTCTGGTTACTTTGAAAGGAAATCCGGTCTGTATGAATGGCATCATTTATGAATGGCTTTCTATACGGGCATCTGACAGGGAATTTTATTTGGGGCTGAAACTTGATGTGACAGAAGAATCCCCGGAATGGAAAGTGATTGCCGTAGATGTGAATCCTTCCTTGAATGGGTATAAAAAAATACCGCAGGTGTTTTTGTTTGATGGGGCAGCAGTCAGTGAATATAAAGGAAAGATTTATGCAGCCGGTGGGTATACGCCGAAAGAAAATTCCATTGGAAGTTTTCTGGTTTATGTATTTGACCCGGAAACAGAGGAATGGACATATACAGGTGTGTTACTTCCGGGTGGTGCGTTTGGATTTCATCTGGAGGAAAGCAATGGAAAGCTTTATGCGTTTCTTGGAGCTTCGGCATATCGTCTGAATGTGGATTTTCAGCAGCCGGACAGTCGGATTTTCTGTTTTGATGGGAACGAATGGAAAGAGATAGAGATAGAGCTTCCGTTTTTTCTAAAAACATATCAGGATAATGATGGAATGGTGATTGTCAGTGTGGCTTCTGCAGTAACGGATCGTGGAATTTTTGTTACAGGGGTTTCCACTGACGGATATGGAGATACGTTTTTGCTGAACACAAAACAAGAGGAAGGTATATCTCTTTTTCCATTAAATCTCAGCTTTTACAGCGGACTTGGCACCGGTGAAAAAAAGTTTTGTGCAGAAACGGTTATTGAAACAGAGGATGGCGGAAAAAAACCTGCAATTGTGGTATTGTCTGAGGATATAGAGGATACCATGCAGGCATATAGTGTTTATCTGGTTCAGACAGAGGATGAGGATTCGCCATTCTATTCCATTGATTTTCAGACAGATGGAAATGGAATGGGAAACGTGCGTGGTCTTCGGCGTGTAAAAAAGGATGGTGGATATAAAGAAAGATTTACTGTAATTCCGGAGGAAGGTTCTTCGGTTGTTTCTGTGACAGCAGATGGAAAGACACTTGCCCCTGTTTCTGGAAATAAATATGAATTTGTGCCAGAAAAAGATACAGTGGTAATTGTGAAATTTTCCAAAGAACAGGAAAAAAAGACAAATATTCAAAGAAAAGTAAGTCAGGCCAAATTGAAGGTGAAGAAAAAAAGTCTGAAACGGGGAGGTACTTATCAAATTGAAGTGTTAAAGAAAAATGGACAGAGCGTTCAGTTTTCTGTATCGGAAAAAACGAAAAAAAGAGGAATTTCTGTTTCCTCAAAAGGAAAGGTTAAGGTGAAAAAGAATGCAAAGGCAGGAAATTATTTTATAACGGTTTCTGTGAAAAAAAATTATGGATATAAGGCAAAAAAACTGAAATTTAAGCTTACAGTAAAAAAATAATAAGGGTCATCATAACAGTTCAGTTTTACACATATATGTTTGTGTAATAAGTGTTCTGTAATACACCTTCGGTGCGATGTGGTGGGAAGAGCGTTATCTTGGCTGAATC
>CADBMP010000008.1 GCA_902795775.1 uncultured Lachnospiraceae bacterium
CTGCGTGATGCTTCCGTTTGTTTCAATCCCATAGAACTGATATGCCATGAAATTCGTAGCCATCGGCATTTTTTCACCAAACCCAATGGCAAAGTCATCCGCTTCGCCATCCCCGTCATAGTCTGCCTTATGAACAGAAAAACCCTCTTCTGAAAAAAAGATTTTTCCATCCATCGCCTCTGAAGCGCAGAAAAGCTCCATCACATCGATCCATCCGTTTTTCCTCCTTACTCGTTTCAATCACGAAATGTTCACTTGTTCCTTTTTCCCCAACATAATATCCAGTTTCCAGACGAAGACCATCCTCCTCACGATGCGATCTATAAAGCACTCTTATCTGATATCCATGAATTTCCGTTTCTGCCAGAACCTTTTCGGTATTTGCAATTTTTTCAGGAAATTTTTCCAATTTTTCTGAGGAAACATCCGCTTCCTCTGCTCCATTTTCATCCTTTGCGCTAGTCAGACAGGTCACCCCCACTGCCAGAATGACTACCACAGCCAAAACTCCTGCCCACTTCCCAAACTCTTTAAATTTCATGATATGCTTCACCCTCCTTCTCGTATCCGATTCTCCAAATGCCAGAAAACCGGCTCCCGGATTTCTCCGGTTCACCGCAAATCCCAAAAGTGAACTGCTGTAAGATGCCCTGATATCCTCCACACTCTTTTTCAATACATATTCATCACAGCTCATCTCCATATCCCGTATCATCAAAAGATAAGAAATCCAGACCAGCGGATGGAACCAGTAAATGCAGGTCAGGAAAAACGCAATGAGCTTGACGATATGGTCTTTTCTCTGAATATGATAGCTTTCATGCCGGATGATATATTCCCGTTCCTCGTTTCCTAAGCGGAACGGAAGATAAATCTTAGGTCTTATAATCCCCATGACAAACGGGGACGGAATTTCCCCGCACTCATAAATACGGCCTTCCAGCCGGATGGCGGCCGCCGTCCTCTTTCTCATCTGCAGCCATAAAAACAGGTTCCAGGTGAAAAGCATACTCCGGAGCAGAAAGCGGAGACGAAGCATCTAAGACCGTATGCTCCCCGATCAGGTTAAATACACTCAAAGAAGAAGAAATTCCAAAAGGACAGATCAGACGGATCCCCACGATGATCCATAGGAAATAAGAATATTTTTTCGGCAGCCTCCCCAAAAATAACCTCGCCAAAAGAACCGCCACAATGACCACAGATGCGGTCAGTCCCTTATTTATCATACCAGTAAATAATTTGTATATCATGTCCTCCCCTCCTATGTCAGCGATACCTGTCAATGATCTCCTGTATCTTATCCGCTTCTTCCGCAGAAATCGTTTTCCCTCCTAAAAATGCAGTCAGAAACTGCGGCAGGGAGCCGCCGAACGTCCGCTCCACAAAATAGTTGGATTCGTCCCTCTGCACATGCTCCTTTGAAATCACCACAGACACCACCGCATTTTCATTTTTAATGTATCCCTTTTCCGAAAGTTTTTTGATGGCGGTATATGTCGTGGATTTTTTCCAGTCAAACTCCTCCCTGCAGAGCTTCACGAGCTCTCCCGACGGCACCGGCGCATGCTCCCACACCACCAGCATAAAACGATAGTCGCTGTCGCACAGTTTCAGATATTCTGTCTGTTCTTTATCCAAATGTGCCTGTTCTGTTTTTTCTTGTTTCTTTACATCCCCCATTGATTCCACTCCTTTCTCAAAAAAGAGGTCGGTTGTTGTCGACCTCACATCAGGAAGTCTATCACAACCGACCAAATATGTCAACTCTATTTTTTATAAAAAAAGAAATACTGTAATTCCCTGTAATTCCTGCGTTACTGTTCACAGTCAAGCCACATATCAGTCTTCTGACACCACCATAAATGAAAGGCTTTGTATCTCTCCATTCCGCAATAAAACAACGCGAAAGAACGTTACAGTTCAGCACCCTGCCAATTTAAGATTTCTTTAACTTTTAAAGTGTGCTGAACTGCAACGGCGCATCGAAAGGCTTCGCCATTCAAAGTTTCGATGCGCCTTGGCTACAGTAGTGTGTTGGGTCATAGCCACGCAGCGAGTGCGTGGCTTGACGGTGAACAGTAACGAAAGAACTCATCGTCCAGGGAGTTTGTTATTTCAGGGGTTCTAAATCCCGAGGTTTTATGCTATACTGTTCTTAATCACAAGGCATGAGATCGGAGGTGAATCCCGTTGGATAAAACAGCAATATCAAGTTACAAAGCCCTTGTGGCGCAATATGGGACACCGATTTCCGTTGAAGATTTCAAGGCTTTGCGTTCTTTTGCGACCGAACGTAAAATACGCCTTTCCGGTTTCAAGGACTTTGTTGGAGACATCGAGACCATTAAGAAGGTCATTGACGACATTGCGGAGATTGCAGTTGACTTTCCGCTGATTCTCGATGAGAAGTGCGGAATACGGCTAGAACTCGACTATGGGCTTGGTACAGATTTTGCTACAACGGAGAGCGGTCATATTATCCATTTGAATGCCGGGTATTTCTCTAATCTTAAAGAACTGGAACGTGAGTATGAAGAAGCGGTTTCCGAAGGGCGATTTGTCAAAGGAACAGATTGGCGAGCGATTGCGCGGCACGAGACTGGTCATGTGGTTGCGGAATTGTATCACGTTGACCCGCTATCGTTGACATTCGAATTGTTGCAAACAAGGAGCAGGCTTGCTGCATTTGAGTATCTGACAGATGAGCTTTCTGTATATTCCACAGAGTATGAGGATGGGCGCGAAATCATATCAGAGTGTTTCTCGGCGTATTACAGCAAGGTCGGAAATCAGTTTGCGGAACAATTTCTACAGAAGGTAGGTGAGGATAGATGAAGTCATATAGTGAGGCAATGTACTGGAAGAAGAATAAGGAATGGTATGTAGCGAACTACGATAAAGACAGGTATGAGCTCACCAAGGCAGCTCCGCCAAGAGCGATCGAGAGCTTTCGGATGTATCTGCGTCAAAATGATTTACCGGATAATCCGGTTCCTATCAATTTCGGCGAGGATGTTTATGTTTAGTACTTTTTTATACAAGCAAGGTCATTTCCTGCCCCCATTTGTTCTATCTTCAGATAGTTAACCGGGCGGGTAAATGACCTTTCTTTTTTCATTTTTTATTATATACTTTTAGTATCTCTCCATTCCGCAATAAAACAATTAAGAAACTACAGCAGTATGAATAACTGTTACATCAAGCATGTTAATCAATCCCCGCCGCCTGTCCTGAGCCGTTCTTTCAACTCTCCTCTCGCCTGTATTCCTGTTTTCCCAAAGATATTTGTCACATGTTTTTTTACTGTTGTTTCCGTAATGAAAAGCTCTGCTGCAATCTCTGCATTACTAAAATCCCTAAGGAGCAAAAGCGCAACTTCTGTTTCCCTCCTGGTAAGGCCAAACTCTTTCAGTTTTTCCGGAAGAGTTTTCATGACTTCTTCCTCTGCAGGCTCCGGCTCTCCCAAAGGAACTTCGCTCTGATCCGCTTTTACATCACTTTTTTCCTCTGTACTGTTCCAGCCCTGAAATATCAGCCAAATGCAAAATCCATACAAAACAGGCCTGCATGCAAATGCCAGTTCTGGTGTCAGATATTGCAGTTTTCTCTCTTTTGATAAAACACAAAAGAGCAAAATAAAAAATTCAATCAGCCCTGCCCATAACGCATTTTGACCAAATAATTCTCCATCAAAAGAAAACGGTAATTTCTTCGGAAAGAACAGCTCTCCCCTCTCCCACGCACCTGGAACACATAAAAATATGGCTCCAAGCATGACAAAAAACATCTGTCTGATATTGAAAAGTTTGGAAAAATCAAGTCCGAAAAAGACGGCCATCAAAAGTATGTATAATAAAACTGCTATCCCTTTTTTCATCCTATCCTCCCATAAAATGCGCCTCTGCGCAATGCACAGAGGTGCATACTAAAACTCATCATGCATAAATTCCATGATTTTTACTTCCAGCCTGGAACGAATCGGAAGTAACAGAAGATATCCAATCGCGCCATACACCATATCTATCAGTCCTACCGCCGCATTATACTGCATGACCTCTCTGTCAGAAATCATCAAAACATAAATCAAAGAAAATGACGTGATAAAAAGACCTGCTCCCAGAAAAATCCTGGAACACAAAACGACCGCTTCCTTTGCGCGCTTCAGCTCTATGATATGTTCTGCCTTCCTTTTTCCGAGAGCAAACCGGAATGCATTAGAAAAATCTTTTCTAAGACCGGAAGAAACCATCACCGGCACCACTATGAAGATCATCAGCAGAATGCTGACTACATCTACATAGTACCCAATATGCGCCAGGTCGGAAAATCCACCCTGTCCGGATACAAGCATAAAAAAACCACATAATACCACTCCTAAAACTGCTACTAAATATTTCATATTCTCTCCTCCTGTTTCTGTGCTGCTTTTTTAAGCATCATTACCAACGGCAGCTGCTATCCTATTATTACCAAAATAAGCACAAAAAAGCAATACTACTTCCGGTAGTAACTGAGTAGTATTGCTCTTTTATATATCATCATAAGCATTTATCTTTCACATCGCATGATAAAAATCACGTATTTTCTTCAAATGCAGGTGATTTTCAAGTTTAACGTGTACATTTTTGCATTTTTATCAAAATCGCTCACGTTAATTTTTATAATAATACGTTTTCCGCTTCTATTTTTATTTCTTTTTCTTTAATGTAATCACACGCCCTCCGTCCTCAGCGATTTCCCGAATATGAATGACATCAGGCTGTCCGATATTCACAAATTCCAACTTTGACTGCCAATGTTTTCCTCCCAGCCATTCACACCCTCCATCTCGCACTAATGGATTTCTCGAAACCTCTTTCCCATCCGCATCGCACAAGGTCCAAAATATTTGACATTCATCAGATTTTTCCCCATGCCAGGTATAATCCACCGTCAGATAACTCCCTACCTCCGTCGATATCAGCTCTGCCCTGTCGATGGAATAGGAATTTCCACCGGCAACTTCAACCGGTTCCTTTTTCTCCGGTTCATAGAATGCCGTCTGTTCCGTACTCTTATCTTTGACCTGCACCTCTAGCAAATCATCCCTGTAAATCGCTACCTGCTTCTCCCCGTCAAAAAGACAAACGGTGGGCTTTAAGCCCATCACAAACTCCCTGTCCGCAGTCAGCCTGTTTGCCGAAAACATATAGGTTACTTTTCCGGGCGAAGTGTATTTTGTGGAAGCCAGCGAGTTGCTTAAAAGCCTGCCAGTCTTTTCATCAAAACAATCCACATCCACGAGCACCGGCTGCATTCCTCTCTTTTTACAGTACGTTCCGATGGTGTCCATGCTGTCTATTCCCATCTGGAGTATTTCCATCGGAGTAACTACATCATCCGTACCTGTGAACACAAAATATTTGTCCGGCTCCTTCACAGATATTTCTACGGTCGCCACCAGATTCCGGCTGTCACAGAGCACCTCGGATACTTCATAATTTAAAATATCCCTGCTCCCCTCTGTTTTCTGCACCGTTACCTCCGGCTTTTCCTCGATCATCTGCTTCACTTCTTCTGTCAGTTTGGGACCATCATTTCTGGAAGCAAAAAAATCCAAACTGAAATACTGCGTTGCTGCGTAAGCACCGGTTCCTAAAATCAAAACAGCCGCGAATGCTGCCGCAGCAGTTGCAAATCTTCGCCGCAAATCCATCCGCATGACCCCGCTTTTCTGAAGCTCCTCCTCCCTTTCTTTTTCTTTCGCGTAATCGATGAGCTTCCGGTTCAATGCCGCATCCGCGCTATGACATGGTCTTAATGCCTCTTTTATTTTTTCCTCACTATACTGTCCTCTCATAAAAAAACCTCATTTCTGCGCCGCTTTTTGCGCATAATCAATTTGTGGCAAGCAGCGCGCAGACACAAATTGACGTGTGAAAAATTTATTTTTCACACTACTCCCTCCATATTCTCTTTTAATCTGGCCCTCGCGTGATAGAGCCTGCTTTTTACGGTTCCCTCCGGTACATGGAGAATCGCCGCAATCTCCTCTACCGACAATTCCTCCATGTAATGCATCAGAATCACCAGCCTCATTTTTTCCGGCAGCCTGGCAACCTGCCTCCTGATTTCCAAAGCCTCCTCTTCCCTGATTAGCTTCGTATCTGCCGGAACAGATTCATCCGCAATCTGCTCGAAATCCATCTCTTCAAAGGAATCCACAAAATCCACTTTCTTTTTTCTCCAGAGGAATTTTCTCGTTCTATTCCTCCAGAGATTGACGGCAATCGAAATCAGATACGATTTTGGATTTTCATCCTCTCGGATTTCTCCCTTTTCCAGTGCGCTCAAAAACGTATCCTGATAAAGGTCATCCGCATCCTGCCTGTTTTTCGTCAAAAACATACAAAAGGAATAAAGCTCCGTTCCGTATGTCTTGATATAATATTCCATCGTTTCCTGAGTCATGGTCCTCCTCCCTGCTGTATTCCATAAGTTATAATAAACGACAAATAACTTTGCCATCTTTGCCGCAAAAACAGCACCTCTGGAAAGCACTTTCCTAACTTTCCCCTCATACTAATATTGTCATAAGCTGAAAAAAGGTTCAAAAAAACTGCCACATCCATGTGACAGTTAATAGCAAAACAGGGAGATAAAAAGCTTATCTCCCACACAGGCTTCTGCCTTTACCAAAAAACTATAAAAATTTTTGGATATTTTCCTTCGTTTGTTCCTGAAATGATATCTTTTTCTTTTTCGATTTTCCTATATATTTTTGTTTCAGACGTTTAAATGTTTTCTTTGAAATTTTTTTACTGCCCTGATAATAGGTATATAAATTCTTATTTCCATTGGCATCCTTAGCATAAAGGAGATTCCTGGCCAGCAGGAACGTCATTTTTCCCCTGTCATACTGATAATAATGGAGGGCACGCCCTGCAGAACAATACGACCTGACCGAAAAAATCCTGTTCTCCGCATAAAATCTTATAGAACCATCTACACTTGGAAACATTTCATAATTATCATCATATGGCATAAATATCTTTTTTACCTTTCCTCCGGAATAGCGATAAAAATGAATACTGTCAGCGATATCCCTTTTCCTCATTAATTCCGGAACACCATCCCTGTCTAAATCACAGATTACAAACGAAGGATACGTATCGGTCTGTCTTTTTTGCTTTAACAAAAATTTCGCATAGACAGTTTTTGCTTCCTTTTCCTTTGATACGGCTTTGCAGGCATTTCCATGCCAAAGCGTACTGACAACGGATACGATAAGCAAAATAGATACGACCTTTTTGAATAAATAAAGCATTTTCTGTTCCATAATCAAACCTCCATCATAGCAGACTACTGATTTAATCTCTCTGCAATCTTATCCAGTTTTTGCATCTTCTTTTCGGAATAGGTTCCCATCCCCAATGTCACAATATCGTCTGTAATTTCAGCGAATACCGTAGGTGCCGAAAGGATTTTCCCTTGATAAATGACTGCCAGTTTCCCCTGCTCCTCTGCTAACTTTTTTGTCGCCATAGCAAAAGCCTCCCTTCCTTCCTCGTCGAACTGGAACTCTAAATATGCCTGGTTCTTTCCAAAGGAATCCTCATTTCCTATCGAAGGAGTTGCCTTTTTAATATGGGAACCATCCGTAATCAGAGCATCTTTTTCAAAAGAAAGAGAGCCGTCTTCATTCTTTTTTATCCTGTCATGATACACGAACTGTACCGCATCTGCCTTTTCTTTCTGAATTTCCTGATCTTTCTTTTCTTCCGCCGAAGAATCTGTCTCATAGAGTTTATAAAAGACATGATACTCTCCATCTCCCATGCGTACCCCAATCTGGTCATCTCCGTCATCATAAGTGTACGCATCACCGATGCCGCCGAAATTTGACTCTCCATTAACTTCAGGTACCGTTCCTTCCTCTGCCGAAAGCCGGATTTCTCCCTCTAAAGCCTCTGGTTCCCCAATCAGGGTTATTTCGGAAGAGCCGCGATAAATCGTATTATTCGCTTTAAAAAGCAGCTTTTCCCAGTCTTTTTCTGAAAAGCCTGCCATCTCGTTTGTCGTATATTCAAAAACCGCCCCATCGTCAAGAACAAATGGAATCTCTGAATTGTCCGACTTTTCTCCCTGAAATTCCTTCTGAAACAGAAGCTTCGTCCCATTGACCTTAAAATATCTGATTTTCCCATCATCAGAAGTAAGTACCAGAATGCCATTCCTTATGGTATAAGTTCCCTCTCCATGCCTGCTGTTTTCACAGTAGAACTCATAATCCTCCGTTTTTTCATAATCCGGCCGGAATCCCGCACCTTTTCCGCAGTAGTAATCATAACCGCCCTCTGTGCTGTTCCCGCTGAGCCTGATGTAAAAATTCTGTCTGGTCTTCCCATCCTTTCCCATATAGTGATAGGTTCCCTCGCGCAGCAGGTTTTTAATCGGCATATAGAGATGCTCTTTTTCGCTTTCTTCCCCTTCTCTGCAAATGGCTAATTTACAGTCATTTTTATCATTATTATAAAGAATGCTCCGCTCCTCACTCCCCATCTCAAAGGCAAGCTTTTTTCCCAGAACCACTGTTCCATCCGGATTCAGAGTATAGGGCGCCTTTGTAATGACTAAATAAGTTCCCGTCGTAAAAAACTGCCACTCCATATCCACGTTTTTTTCCATGCACCGATAAGTACCTTTAAAACAACCTTCTTCCCGGAATTTCCCGTCACCCAATCCATCTTCACCATCCAGATGTTTGAAAAAGACACTTTTTGGACCGGAATCATCCGGCTGGTTTTCCCAAACGATTTCATACGTTCCAGACTTCTCTGCATCTTTCCTGATTTTGGCATCCCATGCCATATCATTTACCGAAAGCACTTTCTCCCCTGTTTCATCGTCTGAGATGCTATAAGTCCCGCCACTTGTGACCTTTAGGATTCCATCCTTCCCAAACTTCCATACTGCCGGTTTTTCATTCCATGCATAAAGGTCTTCTTCAATATATTCCCCGAAAAATTCATCCGGAACCCCTGCTAACTTTTCTCCGGAAGCAGGTTTTGCACTTATTTCGCTCTTCGGTGTGGTAAGCAGGCCGATAAAAAGCACGCATAAGACCATCACACTTGCCACAGCAGCTAAAAATATCGGCTTTTTATACTTCATGATATTTTTGATCCTGTTTTTCGGCGTACTTTCCGCAAAGCAGAGACTCATATTGATATTTGCGCTTCCTGCAGTCGTAAGTTCCAAAAGCGCATTTGCATAGGCAGCTTTTTCGCTTTCCCCGATGATTTTTAAAACTGCCTCATCACAGGACATTTCCATATCTTTTTCCATGAAATGATACGCCACCCACACAAAAGGATTCCACCAGTAAACATAGCAGACGAGGCTGGCAACGAACTTAAAAAGATAATCCCGTCTCTTAATATGCACCTTTTCATGCGTCAGGACATATCGGTACTGTTCTTCGGAAATGTAGTGCGGCAGATACACCGCAGGCTGCAAAAAGCCCAGGACAAAGGCAGTATAAATATGGTCTGCTTTGTAAACGCCATCCTCTACAGGAATGCTGACCTCGACCTGCTTTTTTAACTGAAAATAACTGATGAAATTCCGCAGCAGTAAAATCAGAAATCCCAATGCCCAAAGAGCCAGAAAGCTTCTCATGACCATCCTCTCCATCGAACTTTTCCCCATACCATCTTCGTCTGTATTCGATGCTGACAGTACACCCAGATTTCCAGTCAAACTGTCATTCTGTACGCCATTCTCTGCGAATGTAGCTTTCGCGGCTCCTGAGTTCTGGGTGATCGCGCTATCCTGTTTCGTATCGTTGAACTTTGAAGTACCGTCATCAGAACGCATTCCGTCTGATTTTTCTGAATCAACTGTATTTTTTTCAGCGTCAGCTTTATCATAAATTTCTCCATCCTTCCCGGACAGTCCGGCATCTGCTGTTTTTACATGCTCATTTTCATAATAATTCACTGCCTCATGAACGAACTCTGACTGAATCGCCACGAAGCTTTCCGGCCACAGACTGACACGCCCCTCGATATTCACCGGACAAAGCAGTCGCACCATTGGGATGATCCATAAAAAATAAGCAAACTTTTTTGACACATGACAAATCTCAAACATCTTCCGTACTGCCATGATTACTAAAACAATCACAGCAAACTGTATGCTCACATTCCATAATCCATTAAAAATCATATTCATATTCATTTTTAACCTCATTTCTGCGTGATTCTTACACGCTGCTGCTTTTGGGACGCATATTCTCCCCCTATGACTGGCTTTCGATAATTTTCTTTAACTCATCAATCTCTTCCCTGCTTAGTTTTTTTCTGGAGGTGAAAGCGGTCAAAAAGCCCGGCAGCGAGCCGCCAAATGACTCTTTCACATATGCTTCACTTTGTCTCGCGTAAAACTCCTCTTTTTCCATCAGGATTTCTACTGTTCCGTTCCTGTTTTCAAAAAGCCCCCTGTTACTCAGCTTTTTCAAAACGGTATATGTCGTCGTTCGTTTCCATGAAAATTCCTCCTCACAGATTTTCACCAGTTCGCTCATAGGAAAAGGGGCTCTCTCCCAGATAATATCCGCAAACCTCTTTTCTAAAGTTCCAAGTCCATAGTCTTCTCTCATCTTCTTCCTTCCGCTCCCTTCTTTTTTATCTCCTGCCAAAGCCGGCCCAAATTTTGTCTACTCTCCATAGACACATTCTATTCCCTATAGACAAATATGTCAAGCCCTTTTTCATTTATCCTGTTCCGAATAGTAACCCGAATATTCTCGTAAGACTATACAAACTTATATTTCACAGTACGATAGCTGTTCTGAAAAATGATTCCCGTCATTGTTTCCGGCTGAATTTCCGTAACAAATGCCTCCACCTTCTTTTCTGCAGAAACAGCAATCCCGCTGAGCCCGCAGGCAAATACCACAGCATCACAGTCCGGATACCGCTCCAATGCCTCTTCATTTACAGAGCCCATCGAAAAACTCCAGTTGAGCGTTTTCCTATACTGATGTGATCCTGAAAGCACTATCTGTTTTAACAATTCTTTTTCATACTCCTGACGATTCAGAAGAATCCTTTCAGATAATTTACTTTTCCGAAAAAGTCCATGATTTTTTCCAAAAACCACACAGGAAAGCTTTGTCAGGCGGAGCCGCCTCGGCTCAATATACCGGCTCAGTTCCTGATTTCCTTCCGGTTTCAATTCATATTCATAAACCGGAACATTGCACCTGCTGTCAAGCTTCACTTTCTTCTG
Source organism: uncultured Lachnospiraceae bacterium (assembly GCA_902795775.1). Classification (GTDB taxonomy): domain Bacteria; phylum Bacillota; class Clostridia; order Lachnospirales; family Lachnospiraceae; genus Butyribacter. The sequence continues at coordinate 11,278 of CADBMP010000008.1, forward strand.
CCCGGAACCGGGAAGAAAATAGGAAAATGTACACTGCCCCATTTCCCCGGACCATTCGCTCCCTTCATAATATACGGCATAATATTTTACAGTATCTGAACTGCATTCTTTTAATAATTCCGCGTCAGACCTCCCACTGACCACTCCCTTTGATTCCTGGTCCGGAGCCAGACACAGCTTTGCATTCAAAATCCCATGCTTTTCTTTCAGCCAGCTTTTCCCCTCCTTATCTTCTGCCTGAATCTTTACAACCGCCTGTACACATACCTGATCGGACAGCATCTCTTCTACGGAAACTGTGACATGACCGTCTGAATCTTCATAAATCCCTGTTTTCACATACGACTCCACTTCCGTCTGCTGTTTCCAAAAACCATGGAAAAATTTCTTTACGCCCTCTGCGAAAGCCGCCCTCTGCCAAAACGTCAAAAGCGCAGTCATGGCAAATACAGCAGCAACGGTCACTACAGGTTTTCCCACCACAAAAGCTTTCTTTCTCTGATGTTCTTCCATCTTCCGAATCGTCTTCCGGCGTAACTCTTCCGGTGCTTTCACCGGTTTTCCGTACAGCTCTTTTAATGCTTCATGAATCTCTTTCTGCATGCTCCATCTCCTCCAGTCTTTCTTTTAATCGTTTTCTTGCTGCCGATAATCTGCTGAGCACCGTTCCTCTGGGAATATGTAAAATCTGCGCGATTTCCCTTGCAGAACATTCCGCGGAATAGTACAGGAGCACCACCATGCGCAGATTTTGTGGAAGCATCCGGACTGCCTGCAAAAGTTCCCGGTTCCTCTCCTCTTGCAGAACCTTATTCAAAGGCTCCTGTGTTTCATCCGCTGCCTGTCCTTCTGACATTTCAAAATCTGCCTGCGGTGCGATGCGCCTTCGCCCGTTCTCCTTACGTATTGTATTTCTCCAAAGGTTCACAGCTACCCCCATCAGATAACTTTTTACATTTCCGCTGCGTTCCAGTCTGTGACGCCTCTGAACCATCTTTACAAAAGTATCCTGATAAAGGTCATCCGCCAGATCCGGGTTCCCTGTCAGATGAATACAAAACCGGTATAAATCATCCCCATACTCTGCGACCAGCTGTTCCATTTCCCGTTTTGACATGGATACTTCCCTCCTTCATGCTGTCAAAAAACAGATACACTGCCTTTCACTTATATATTGTAATAAATGTGGTTCCTGATTCATAGTTTTTCATAATTTTGTCCATGTTTTCTGGACATATCAGAGTTGCAAAGCAACTCTTAAGATAAAACCACGAAGTGGTTTTATTATTTCATAAATTTGTCCACGCTTCACGTTATTCTGACTTTTTTTAAAAAAAAGATTGACAATCCGCCCATACTGTATATAATATACCATATACAGTATGGGCAATATATGCTGCATCAATGAAATCCATCACATTATGCCAGGGCCAATTCCCTTTTGACCCCGGTACTGATGGGAAAGGAGGATTGCTTTGAAGATCATCATCAGAAGCCAGTCCGAACTCCCGATCTATGCACAGATCATGGAACAAATCCGTTCACAGATCCTGAAAGGGGAAATTACGGAAGGGACCGTTCTCCCTTCCATCCGAAAGCTCGCAAAGGAAACAGGCGTCAGCGTGATCACGACCACGAGGGCTTACAGCGAGTTAGAGGCGGCAGGATTCATCACTTCCGTACCGGGAAAGGGGAGCATCGTACTCCCGCAGGACAATGCCCTTTTACGGGAACAGTATTTAAAACAGATCGAGGAGTATCTGACGGAGGCCATTCGGACGGCGGAATTAATAAAACTGGACAGATCTGAGCTTTCAGATATGTTGGAAGCTCTTTGGGAATCAAAGGAGGATTGACGGACATGGAACTATTAGAGGTAAAAGGACTGACGAAAAGATATAAAGATTTTTTACTGGACGATATCAGTTTTTCCATCCCGCCCGGATTTATCATGGGATATATCGGAAAGAACGGTGCCGGAAAGACTACGACACTAAGTGCCATCACCCATCTGATCAAGGCGGATGCGGGGGAGATCTGTCTGGAAGGAATGACGTTCCGGAAAGATCCTGTGACATACCGGGAAAAGATCGGGTATGTGGGGGATGCTTCCTATTTCCCGGCAGATCTGACGCGAAATGACATCCGGATCATTTTAAGGAATTTCTACCGGAGCTTTGATGAAAAGAAATTTGATGATTATATGGAAAAGTGGGAACTGCCGAAAAATCTGAAGATAAAGAAGTATTCCAGAGGCATGAAGGTCAAGCTGATGTTCGCTTCTGCACTCTCCAGAGATACCAGGATCCTCATCCTCGATGAAGCGACAAATGGATTGGATCCGATGGTGCGCAGGGAGATCCTTGAACTTTTGCAGGAGTACATCGAAGACGGCAAAAGAAGTGTCCTGTTTTCCACACATATTTTGGAAGACCTGCAGAACATTGCAGATTATATTTATTTTATCGACTCCGGGAAAAAGGTGCTTTTTGACACAAAAGATGAACTTCTAGAGACCTATCTTCTGGTCAAAGGCGGAACCGAAGAACTGACACCGGTAATAGAAAAAAATCTGACCGGCATCGTAAAGAACGGATACGGTTTTGAGGCACTATATGATACCGGAAAAGGGGATTTCCTGCCGACCGGGTTCTCGGTAGAAAAACCGACGATTGACGAAATCATGGTGCATATGCTGCAATGAGAATCGTGTTCCTGTGAATCGTAACGTTACAATTCACAGCCATCACTATACATTTACAACAGTACCAAAAGCACTGTCATAAGAAAGGAGAACATTATGCGCATACTAAAATATACATTGATAGATTTTTTGAAAGTAAAAAAGAAACTGGGGATTTTTCTTCTGCTCGTGCCTGCCTGTGCCCTGTTCATGGGGGCAGAGTCCGGAGCCATGAACACGATGGCTGTGATGTACTGTTTATTTGCAGGGATCATCATCGCCGGGATGCCGTATTATTATGAAAAATCGGAAGAGATGGGGTTCTTTTTCCTCCTTCCTGGAAGAACGGAGGAGCAGATCTTGGGACATTTTTTGTTCGGTTCCTTATCCCTTCTTGCAGGATTAGGATTGGGGATTTTTTGCAGCTGTGTCAGTTCCCTGTTCCATACAGAACATGACACCGGGAATACCCTTTTGAAAAGTATCTCAGGAAACGAGCCCGGAATGTCTGAACTCATACTGCTGCTTTTCGGTGCAGGCCTCATCTGTGTCGCCGTCCAGGATTTTTTCTGTACTCTGTTTCGTTTTGAAAGCGTACAGGTCATGAACATCATGCGTATCCTACCCGGATTCATTTTCTTTTTCGGTCTCAGCATGCTGCTGAACTATGGAGCGAAAACACCGGCAGAAATTCTGAAGTTTCTGTTCTCACACAGCATAGAAGCATTTTTGTCCTGCCTGGCCGCTTTCCTGCTCACAGCTTTCTTAAGCAGCATGATAGCAAAAGCCAGGGAATGATAACATCCCCAGAGACCTCTCATCTATCAGGCAGGAGGGAAAAATCCTCCTGCCAATTCTTCTCACTGTGCCTCTGCGAAAATAAAACAAGTGAGAAAGCAGGATAACAATGGCTTTCATACAAGATCCGTCAGACTGCTATTATTTCTTAAAAATCGAATAATCCCGTTCAAAAAGTATATCTACTATCTGTTCTTCCAACACACCGGATGGCACTGACTCCATAATATACTTTTCTACAAATGCCCTGCTTTTTCCTGCATACTTATAAAGACCATTTTCCTTTTGAATGCTCTGAAGCTCTCTCCTCCATAAAAGAGATAATTGATTTCGCAGTTTTACTTTCGGCGATTTCCCAGGCAGGCTGATCCGATAAAAATCCACCCTGCCTTCCACATATTCCACACTGATCACGCCCCAGTATTCCGGTATATGTTCCCCTATATGATTGGCATGGCTCGATCCGACCACCACATAATTATAATCAAAATATCTGTCATAATCTTTGATCTGCCTCGGCAGTCTGGTATATGTATCCGCATCGCTCTTGATCTCCACACCATAGATCCCATATCTGGTCACCATGACAATATCTGCCCTTGATCTGCCCATTGTCAGTTCGTCAAAAAAACGGATCTCTCCATATTGCTCCTCCAGATAATAACAGAGTTCGTCCCTTATGTCCGCATCCTTTAATATCAGATGTACCGCCTCCTATTCTGTTTTTCTATCATTCCATGCTTTTCTGATCTTTTTAGCCAGGAACCTTGCCCCTTTACACATTACTTCAAAAATCTTACATAACAGCTGATATACACCTTTCACATCACAAATCCATCAAGGGCACTCCTGACATACCGTTCTTTTTTCCTATATTCCGGCCTGCACATCACTACTGCCCGGATGCCCTGAAATTCTGCGGCTGCCTCCATGTAAGTGTCATTCTTATTTTTTCCCATTTCATTACGTCCCAAATATTTCACATTTTGAAAACATCCCTCAAAATCCTTAAACCAATCATAAGCTGTCATAAAAAGAATGTGTGTCGGTTTCAGCACATTGATCTCATGACACAGAATCTCCCTGCAGACTTCCTTCTGTGCTTTTATATATTCTTCCGGCGGATTTCCTTCCACTTTCGGAGATACCTTGAACAGGTTCGACCATGCGATATTCTCCATCCACCGCTCACAATCATGTGATGTTCCCGGAAGTTCCTGCCATATCGCTTTTGTATAATACCAGAACGGCGATGTGCTGACACAATACCTGTCTTTCTTTTTCTTGTGATTCCCGTCATTGTGGGCACTATATAGAACTCCATCGACAACATCGATCCAATCCCACCTGCCCGGATCATAAAACAGCCTTTCTGCCTGTTCGCCAAAACCCTCTGCATCTTCCGCCTCCAGAGAATCCCATCCATTTACAGCCCTGCCTGCCAGTAATAGTCTTTTTGTGTTCATATCATAATATTTTCCTTTCATGGATACAAAATGTGCCGCATGATGAAAATCCTGTAATTTTTCACAGGACTGATACAATCTTTTATAAAGTTCTCTCATTTCTTCTCCTTTCTGTACTTCTCAAACATTCCTGTCACATCGTTCACAATCTGTCCTCTGAGGCTTTCCGGTGCGAGGACTTCCATATAAGGACCTTACTGGAGGGCAATATACCTCATTGCCGATTCATTGCACCGGACCCTGATCTTTAATTCATCCTCCGATTCTTCCAGTATCCGGAAGTCCCTGCCGAACCAGTCGATCAGTTCCGACATCAGATGTTTTCGTCAGACTTTAAAAGCAATACCTGTCCATTCCCCCAAAAAACCTGCTTGATAACAGCTACTTCAGAAGATATAATAAAAGCAACGAAACCTGTTCGATGGAGGGAACACTATGCCAAGACAATTCAAGAATGCCAGACTGATGAACCATATGAAGTACACAGATGCAATGGAAGCCCTAGACATCTCCCAGCCGACCCTCAGTGCATGGGAAAGCGGACGGAAATCGCCATCCATAGAAAAACTGGAGCACATGGCCGATGTGTACGGGAGTATCTAAGGAACTCCGTTCCTAAGGATTTTCTTTTGGGAAGATTGGAAAATTTTAGAAATCCCATGCCGGACTCCGACGATGAAAAAAGACCGGTCCCAAAAGAGAACCTCCGCATCCTGCATGGCAGGCCGGTCTGGTGCAGGGAACATGGGTGGATGCTCGTCAATGCTGCCCATGAGTGCTTTTTGAAGGCGGACGGGACCAGGATTCCATTTTATGAAACCGAGAACGACTTAGAAGTATATCTAAATGCTCCGGCATTTGCAGAAGGGGCAGTGCCGGAAACTGCTCCGCTGAAGCTTTCTGAGATTGCCGAAAAAGAAAAAATCTGGGTAGAGCCGGTCTCACAGGATGAAGATTTGCGAGAGGAACTGCGTGTGTGGTACTGGGTACGGGAGCGGTACGTGGAGAATGAGTCCGGGAGCCGGTTCTATCTGGAGAAATATGGGGTGAAATGGCTGGGGTATGGAGATATCCTGACAAATACAGGAAAGAACTAATTCTTTTTTGAGAGAGGCTTAGATAACCTCCCGCTACCTCCCCGGAAATTTGATGACTTTTCCGTTTTCCCTGACGGCTTTTTTCTCCTCAGCAGCAAAAAAAGGCTTAAAATCCATATATATATCTACAAGTTCCCCCATATCTTCGCTCCATGTAGTGATGTTAAGCTGCAACAGGTCACTCCCATTGATATCTGTCATCTGTATCAGGGAGCCATTCCTGTATTCCGTGACAAATTCATATAGCCCACACTGCTCAAAATAATCAACATACGCAATGATGACATTGATATTATTGATGCGTTCCCTCCTCACCATGCCGATCGTCAGCATGGAATTCTCCATAAGCTCGTCCTGACGCCGGTATGGTATAGGTCCATCAGTCTTATGTTCTGCGGTCGGATCCTCGTATGGATCGATCCCATCATACATATCATAATTTTCAGGAAACACGATACTTATGTTCTCTTCCGTATCGGTTGACCACAGCTCCGCCTCAAAAGGCATGCCGTCACCGGTGGCTCCCTGTACATATCCATGATTATGTCCCTCTTCAAATCCCTCTATATGATTACAGACCGGAAAAGGTGCTGTAAACTCTGTGAATGAATAATGTTCCATCATTTTTCTCCCTGAAGCATTCTGATGTACCGGATCATATCTACATCAGAAAAATCATTCTTTGCTTTCATTACTTCATCATCACTGATTCTTAAAGGATGATGCGGATGTCTGGGTTCCGCATCCGTCCACCTGACCGTTTTCCATATCTTATTATATTTCTTCACGACCTCGTTTATCCGCTCAAGTGACCTGACAAGATAACTGCCATTTACAATAGATTTTCCCCAGCAGGCCCACAATATCCTGCTATCCCTGTATTTTTCAAATACTTTCTCAATATACCGAAGATTGAGCTCATCGTTTTCCTCTGAATACTCCTCACCAAGTCCCCTTAATACAGATGGATCTTTATTGATGTAAGGGCAAAGATTGAGCATGATGTAACCATCAAATCCTAAAAGTCTTGATATATTCCTCACACGATGCATCGTAGGATCAGGCTTGACCTGCGGAATGATCCCTTTTTCCCTCACACCGGCTATGTGTGCATCACTGGGATTGATTCCAAAGCATATGAGCGGATCATCCCCACACCTGCCTAAAACATAACGATATTTCCCATTCCCGGCATAGATCCAGTCCTCCCTTTCTCCCTTATAATCACACCCATAAATAATATCCTCTAAACATAAAGACATACAAGTTCCTCCTATCCCAAAAAAGAAACAAAGCAGATCCTCCAAAAAAAATCGTCAGAATACTGTCCAAAAGGCAAAAAACCGCCTCGCCCTATATCATGACAATTTCACCATCAGCCCTTACCAGAAGGAACCTGATCCCCACCTGCTGCATCTGTGGATATTTGCTCCATCTGCCTGCAAGTTCCAGCGATTTCTCCGAATATGGAACAGCGACCGCCGGAATCACATCATCCGTCAGTACAGAAGATGTCATAAGCTGCCTGATAGCCTCACGCATCAGAGGGTACTCGTGACCGCTTTTATTCTCTTTTCCTTTCTTGCTCTCCACATACAGCTTCTTTCCATCCGACCGCCGGATATTCACATCCCCGATCCCAGGTCTTGACGATATGATGATCTGCCCGGCATGACCGGAGACCTGATATCTGCCCTGCCATCGCCCAGGCCCGCCTTCTATCCTGCTGCATCCCTGATCGCCCAGGAACCGCCATATGTCAAAATGTATCCGGTCACCGGTCTTTATATGTGCGCCATCTATCGAAACAGACACATCCTGATCCGTTAATCTGTTCTTTATATAGTAGAGCGCCACCCTCAGACTGACTTCTGCTTCCTGCATCATGCACCTCCTGAATCCTTTTTTAGACATCAAGACTCGCAAGTCTTACACGCCGGATTCGGATCTGCTTTTTCAGACATCTTCCAATCCGGATCCGTGTGCTATACCCTAAATGTGATCATATCGTCAAGGTCCACATGTTCAATTTGGCACTGCTCATAATTCCTAAGATACGGCTGTATATGATAAAAGATCAGGCATTCATTGATGTGTTTTACGATCGCAGGACTTCTTTTTTTATACCCATAATTACGGAGGAGCGTCCTGAGCTTCATCCTCTCATAATCCTGTTTGTCCACATAGAGGATACGCAGCCTCATAAACATAAAGAACAGATCAATGTCCGGATAATCCGACATCATGCTTTCCCTGACAAATGTTTTCCCTGCAGCCTTGAAATCTTTTTCTACTACAGGGAACTCCGCATCCAGTGTCTCCTTGTCGATCAGATATTCCATCCAGTACAGCGTATCCGAGAAAAATGCCTTTTTATCCCTCGCATAGTCCGGATATAAAAAGGCCTTCTCTTCTGTATACACATTCTCTAAGAACTCCATTGTCCTGCGGCCGCCCATCTCCCGGCTGACCATGAACAGAGCAAGGGAATAGGGGTCATAATATAATTCTGTAATATCCATCATAACTTATCACTCTTCTTTACGTTACACTGTCTGCACAATATCTGCAGATTGTCAGGCACCGTCTTCCCACCCCTGTTCATCGGTATGATATGGTCTACCTGGAACGGGATCCTGTTCTCATTTTCAAATCCACAGTCTGCACAGACATAATGACCTTCCCTGTTCAAGGATCTTTCAAATGCACCATCACGAAGCTCCTTCTCATAATCAGGATCATGTTCCCCTATCTCATGAAGGGACATATCCTCAAAATCACGCCTGCCATATCTGATATTAGCCTCATCATCAAATATATCCGGGCTTGAGAGCTTCATCATCTCTATGTCGAGCTGCCTCCAGAAATATACCTTTCTCCCAAAGAAGAGCCGGAGCATGTTATCATCCGCATTGTCCCAGATAGAATCCACATACTCTGCCTTTTTCCTCGGTCCCAGATCCTCGTCCCAGATATGCTTTGCAATGGCAGCCACATCCAGTCTGCTCCTGTCGATATCACCAAATGTATAGAACTTCGGAATATCCTCATACTGTGCATAGTACATCAAAATATGTATGATGTCAGATTCTTCATAAGGCGGGATCATTTCCCCTGTAAAGAACGTGTCCGCGATCTGTACTGCCATGGCCGCAAGTATTTCCTCATCCAAGAACTCTTCATCAACGCCAAAATCCCTGAACAATGCAGGCAATGCATGCATCATTTCCTCATAGGCTTCCTGCGTGCTGTCATATACCATGACCTGATATGAGTGGTCCATCCCGTTTTCTTCCAGACAGGTGAACGCATACATGCCTATAGGAATGCGTTTTTCAAACGGCACTCTTTCGATTGCGGTAGTATCTACGGAATCATCGAGAATGGAAGCAAATTCCTCGATCTTTGATATCGCGATCATGCGTAGCTCATGTTTCTGGTGTTCCACCGGGTCATCAGAAAAGTCTGCTTCCTCATCCACAAAGAGGCTTTCCGGATTGACCCATGCGATATGCTCGTCCCAATCATCGATGAAAGACACAATATGCGCATATGCGGTCCCCCCTGCCTGTGTGCCTCTTAAAGCCCTGCCTATCATCTGAGTCATAAGGATCGTTGAAACAGTCGGACGGGCAAGAAATACGGTCTGTGTCCGGGGAAGGTCTACCCCTTCGGTAAGGATGTTCACATTGATAAGGACTTTCGTATCGCCGCTCCGGTAACTCTCAAGTTTCTTCTCATTATCCCTGCTGCTTATCCTCGCCCCCGTGACCATATCTTTTACATCAGATACGATGAACTCGGCTTTTACCCCTGCCTTATTAAACAATTTTGCAAGAGTGATCGCATGGACCACATTAACAGCAAACACTATCGTCTTCCCATAGGTGTCCTCATATTTCTTATAGGTATCTACGATCAGCCTGTTCCTGGCGGCGCTGCCGGCCATCTGCTCAGCAATATCTTCCGGAAGGACATCCAGATGCGAGATCCTGTCCCAGTCATCCTTTCCAAGATGATCACCAAAGCCCTCTTCCGTACTGTAGCTTTCAAAAATTGGCCGTGACAGGATGCTGCGATTGATCAATGTCTTCAGGTCGATCTTATAAGTGATGCCCTTATTATCTTTGACCGGCTTTCCCCGATCCACCCCATCCGTATAGATCTTTGACAGAAGACCCTGCTCACTGTCCGCTGTCCGGAAGGGCGTGGCTGTCAGACCGATGATCTTGACATGGGGCACCTTTCCCCTGACATAATCAATGACCTTCCTGTAAGTCTTGGCTGTCGAGTGGTGCGCTTCATCGATTATCAGGTAGACTTCTCCTTCTCCATCAAGCCAGGAATCCAGGGACTGTAAATTTCTGCCCAGACTATCCTTCCCTGCGATCAAAAGATTGTCTGAAGATACAATATCAATGGTCCTGTCATGATCCGTCGAACCGGATACGATCCTATACCTGAAGCCTGATACATTCGGCATATTCTCTGCATATGCAAATTTCTGAAATGATTCTGCCGCCTGATCGAGCAGTGTCTGTCGATGGGCGATCCAGAGTATCTTCTTGTGTTTGTTCAATGCCATTTTCAATAACCAGGATGACGCTGTATACGTCTTTCCTCCACCGGTAGGAAGAACAACCAGCGTACTATAATCCTCAAGCCTGTCAATGATATCCATGCACTCCATGGCTTTTCTCTGATGCTCATATGGCGACCTGCCATTACTGCCCTGTTTTGCAGAAACCATTCCGTTTGATTTTACTTCTATAAATGTATTTTCCATATCTCCGCCTCCATATTGCTTGTTTATCAACCAGACAGCACAACACTGCCGGACTAAACAGGATCCCTTATCTAACAGGCCCCCTCCCTTTCAAGCCTGTCACTGCTGCACTCATCATAGTAAATACAGGTGACACATAATCTCCTGCAATTTCTTGCCTTGCTGTCTCTACGAAACCAGGTTTCCTTTTTGGCCTGTGGCTGAGACCGATTTTTTCCATGACACGATAAACGGTTCTCTCGCTTGGAATATGCACACCATCAGGC
>CADBMP010000009.1 GCA_902795775.1 uncultured Lachnospiraceae bacterium
CTCTCATAATAGAAGATGTGTCTCTACCTTCTGAATACATCCTTCGTCGATTTACGTTTTAGCCATATACCGATATAGCGTATTCATTATAACTCGCTTTTTTATTTTACTATTGCCGAGTTTCTGATTCGCTGCCCCCTCTTCCATCCCAATTGGGGCGGTCTCGGAAAGCTTGATCCCGGTTGCGTACGCATACTTCGCTACCGTTACCTTGCATGTGTACTTCTTCCCCTTCTTTACCGTGAGCTTCACGGTCTTCTTTGCTTTCGGCGCCTTCACATAGAACCACCGGCACGAAACCATTAAAAAACCTGCGTTAAAATCATGTTCGATGCAATGTGGCGGGTTTCGTGTCCTGCCCGCAGAATTTACCCGTTGGGGCGTCAGTAAACAGCCATAGCCGAAGGCACCGGTTTTGCTGACGTGTGAAGTGTAATTCTCCAAATTTTCATCTATTTTCCGCTTGCTTTTTCTTTTTCATACTATATAATAATAAGTTAGGAAACTGTGGCAGTATATCCGGACTAGCGGTACAGCTCCGGAAAAAACGCATCTGTTCTGCAGATGGGAGAAACTGTGGTTCGTATCATGGCTTTCCCTGGCATTAGGAGTGTTTGCTGCCTCAAAACGAAAAACTAAAAACGTACCGCAGAAATGAGGTTCTAAAACTATGATGGAAATGCCTGTAGTGCCATTTTTGATCATCTTTCCGGTGGTCATGGCATGTCTGATGTATGTGGCTCGGGCAGAAAATGTACGGCGTGTGCTTGCATTTTGCGGGGCCATAGTAATCATGGGTGCGTCAATCGTCTTAGCGGTTCAGTGGTTCATGAACGGCAAAGAAGTCATGACGCTGTACCATGAAACGGAGGTCGCAGACCACTGTATTTTAGTGGCAGAGATTCTCCTCATGTGTGTTGTAACATTTTTAAGCTTTAAGTATCGGAAATACTGGATCAGTCTTCTTTCCATCTTTCCGACCTGTGCCATGGTCTGGTACGAGCTGGCAGAAAGCGGGAAGAACCAGCAGTTTTTGCTAAGAAGCAATATTTCGGCAAGCGTGGCAGCTATAGACCCGGCCTGCCACATTTACATTGACAGGCTTACCATTTTAATGTGCCTGATCATCGGAATCATTGGCGGACTCATTGCCATTTACGCCATTGGTTACATGCAGGGATATCACAATCATCATAAGGACGTGGAAAACAGAAGCCACTACTTCATGATGATCCTGTTTTTATTCCTTGGAGCCATGTACGGTTTCGTGCTTTCCGAAAGTCTCCTCTGGATCGACTTTTTCTGGGAGCTTACAAGCGTCTGCTCCTTCCTTCTCATTGGCTACACGCGGGAAAAGGAGGCGGTTCACAATTCCTTCCGCGCACTCTGGATGAACCTGTTTGGCGGATGTGCGCTTGCAGTCGGAATTATTTACTTTGCCATTTCAGAGAGAACCGTATCTCTCCATGTGCTCGTGAAGATGGGAGAAGAAGGGAATAACATTGCGACAATCGCCATTGCCCTGATTGCGTTCGCAGCACTTACAAAGGCTGCGCAGCTTCCATTCTCCACATGGCTGATTGGAGCGATGGTGGCACCAACGCCGTCTTCTGCGCTCCTTCACAGTGCGACAATGGTAAAAGCAGGAATTTACGTGCTGTTCCGTTTGTCTCCGGCAATGCACGGAACCACGACGGGAACCATGATTGCCTTTGTGGGCGGCTTTACGTTCCTTATTACCTCGCTGATGGCGATTGCGCAGAGCGATGGAAAGAAAGTCCTTGCATTTTCGACCATCTCTAACTTAGGGCTCATGGTGGCGTGCGCCGGTGTGGGACATCCGGAAACCATCTGGGCGGGCGTATTTTTGATGATTTTCCATGCCATTTCCAAATCCCTTCTCTTTCAGGATGTCGGAGCCACAGAAAACTCCCTTCACTCCAGGGATGTGGAGGATATGCATGGTCTGATTTATATTCTGCCAAGACTGGGAATGTTCATGTTCATTGGAATTGCGGGCATGTTCTTAGCCCCGTTCGGTATGTTGATATCCAAGTGGTCCGCACTTCGCGCATCTGTGGACGAGAGAAATATTATTCTGGTGCTCTTTATTGTGTTCGGTAGTGCAACGACTTCGCTTTACTGGACAAAATGGATGGGCAAGCTGGTCAGCCATACGCATCTGACCGAGGCAAAAATGAACGATGTAACGAAACCGACGGAAATGATTTCCTTATCCGTACATGCGGTGATGATGGTGCTTTTATGTATGTTGTTCCCGCTGTTATCCACCATTTATGTAAGTCCGCTGATTAAGGATATGTTCGGGGAGGCTGCGGGTGTGCTGCCGGATAATATTCTGATCATGCTGGTGGCAATCATTCTTTTGGTGTTTGCCGTACCGATTATTTCTTTTGTATACAGCCGCAAGATGACATTCAACAGGAAAGGTGCCTATATGAACGGTGTCAATACAGGAGATGACCGTTCCTTTGTGGATTCGTTCGGAGAACGGAAAACGCTCTGGCTTTCCAATCATTATTATAAAGACCTGGTCGGAAGCAGAAAGCTGATGAAACCAAGTCAGATCTTCACGCTGTCAGTTCTAATCGTAATGCTTGTAATTATTATAGGAGGTGCAATCGTATGACAAATATGACACAAATACTTTTGGTGGTCGGCTATATATTGCTTGCACCCTTGATTGGCGGGCTTCTGGACGGGTTTGACCGGAAAATTTCTGCGAGGATGCAGCGCAGGGTGGGACCGCCGCTTTTGCAGCCGTTTTATGATGTGATCAAGCTTTTCAGCAAGCAGGTCATTATCGTCAGCCGTTCGCAGATCTTCTTCCTGCTTTCGTATTTTGTCCTGATTGTTTTGACCGGGGCGATGTTCTTTGCAGGAACAGATATTCTTCTCTGCTTTTTCGTTATGTCAACGGGAGCCACATTTTTGTATTTTGCGGGAATGGTGACGAGTACCCCGTATTCCACCATGGGTGCGAACCGCGAGCTCATACAGATGCTTGCGTATGAGCCTGCTGTGCTCCTGACCTGCGTAGGGTTTTATCTGGCAGAGGGGACTTTTAATGTCGGGGAGATTGCCACTTCAAAATATAGTGCCATTATGTATCTGCCGGGCTTTTTCATTGCATTTGTTTTTATCCTGACCATAAAGATGAGAAAATCTCCATTTGATTTAAGTACCTCGCATCATATGCACCAGGAGCTTGTGAAAGGTCTGACAACAGAAATGGGTGCCAGAAACTTAGCCATTTTCCAGGTGACAGAGTGGTATGAAAATGTATTTTTGTTAGGTGTAGTCGGGCTTTATATTATTAACAAGAGTTATTACAGCCTGATTGCAGTGGCAGCAGTAATCCTTGTAACTTACTTTTTAGAGATTTTAATCGACAATACAAGTGCCCGCGTAAAGGCCGATACCATGATTAAGCTGTCATGGGGCGTGACGATTTTTACGGCGGGAATCAATCTGATTATACTGATGATAATAAAATAAGCGCAGGAAAATGTAGATCATAGAACACAGAGCGTTACACGAATGTACGAAGTGCAGCCACAGACAACATCTGTGTTCAAAAGTAAAAATAGTAATAATATGGAGGGAAATATGGCAAATATAAAGAGATCTCCTTGGCTTTTACACTATGACGGTTCCAGCTGCAATGGCTGTGACATTGAAGTGCTTGCCTGCCTGACACCGGTTTATGATGCAGAGCGGTTCGGCATAATGAATACGGGCGACCCGATGCAGGCAGATATCCTGCTCATTACCGGCGGCATCAATGCGCAGAACCAGCCGACCGTAAAACAGCTTTATGAGCAGATGCCGCGTCCAAAGGTCGTGGTGGCTGTGGGCGTGTGTGCATGCACCGGCGGTGTATTCAAGGAGTGTTATAATATTTTGGGCGGTGCAGATACCACGATTCCTGTGGATATCTATGTACCGGGCTGTGCGGCAAGACCGCAGGCAATCATTGATGGCATCGTAAAAGCAGTAGACTTGTTCCAAAAGCGGTTAGAGGAGCATTACGCAAAGAAACGCGGACAAGGCAGAAATGAGGTGAGTGCAAATGGCTGAGGTGATTCATCCGGAAGAGATTTTAGAGGAAATTGCGGCGAGTGACCTGTTAAAGAAAGTAATGGAAAAGAAAAAAGAAGGTTACAGGCTTTCCCAGATTTGCGCCGCTTTGATCGATGGCAAGTATGAGCTTAGTTATTCCTTTGCAGATGACGTGTCGTACCAGTATATCACGTATCGTCTGGTAATTGAAACAGATGTGGAGATTCCAAGTATTACGGAAATCATACCACAGGCACTTTTTTATGAGAATGAAATGAAAGAGCTTTTTGGTGTGAAGGTGAAGATGATCAGTCTGGACTATAAGAATAAATTATACCGGATACGGCAGGAGACACCATTTGGACCAAAAGAAGCGTAGGCTTAAAAGTACCCCCTTATTTATGATGGTGCCGGAAACCGGCATGGGGGTCTGCCTTGTATAGTAATGCGAATAAGTTAAGTGCTGTTTCCTATGCAGCACAGAAATGAGGTATATATGGCAAAGAAAAGTGTGATTCCTTATGGACCACAGCATCCCGTCCTGCCGGAGCCCATTCACTTGGACCTGGTGGTCGAGGATGAAAAGGTGGTGGAAGCAATTCCATCGATTGGTTTTATCCATCGTGGATTAGAAAGTCTGGTCGATAAAAGGGATTTTAACCAGATGACATATGTGGCTGAAAGAACCTGCGGTATCTGCAGCTTTCAGCATGGCATGGGCTACTGCGAGGCGGTAGAGCATATCTTTGGCGTGGAGATTCCGGAGCGGGCAAAATTCTTACGTACCATCTGGGCAGAGCTTGGACGTATGCACAGTCATCTTTTATGGTTAGGTCTTTTGGCAGATGGTTTTGGATTTGAAAATTTATTTTATCAGTGCTGGCGGATTCGTGAAAAGATTCTGGATATGCAGGAGATGACTTCCGGCGGACGCCTGATTTTTTCTGTCAATACAATCGGCGGCGTGTTGAAGGATATTCCTGCGGACATGCTCCGCACCATTCTTTCCACCATTGACGAGGTGGAAGCAGAGTTAAAGACGGTTCAGAAGACCTTTTTAAATGATTATACTGTGCAGACGAGGTTGAAGGGTGTTGGCGTGCTGACACAAGACCAGGCACATGATTTAGGCTGTGCCGGACCGTTCGGACGTGCAAGCGGCATCAATACGGACATGAGAAAGCTTGGTTATGCGGCATATCCGTATATTGATTTTGAGCCGATCATCAGCAGTGATGGTGATAGTTATGCCAGATGTGAGTGCCGTATCGGGGAGCTGTTCCAGTCCATGGATATATTACGTCAGGCGATTGCAAAAATTCCGAATGAAACGGATCTTGCGACCCCGGTAAAGGGAAACCCGAACGGAGAATATTTCATGCGGGTGGAGCAGCCGAGAGGAGAAGCGGTCTATTATGTAAAGGCGAACGGAAAGCCTTATGTGGAAAGACTCAGAATCCGCACCCCTACCTTTGCGAACCTGCCGGGATTATGTGAAATGTTAAAGAATACGGAACTTGCGGATATAGGACTTCTGATACTGACCATCGACCCTTGTATCAGTTGTACAGAAAGGTAAGAGAGGTGGATTATGAGCGTAATGAATTTTGCCCCGGAGGCACTTAAAAATTTATTTAAAAAGCCTGTGACGACCGGGTATCCGTTTGTTCCGGCAGAGTATCCGGAAAGAAGCCGCGGTCACATTGAAATCAGCATTGACGACTGTATCAGCTGCGGAATGTGCGTGCGCTGCTGTCCATGCGGGACACTTTCTGTGGACAGAATCAAGGGGACGTGGACCATTGACCGGTATGACTGCATTGCCTGCGGCTATTGTGTGACAAAATGTCCGAAAAAGTGCCTGTTCATGAAACAGGGTTATCAGGAGCCGGGTGCGGAAAAGGCTTCCGTAACTTATACAAAATCACCGGAAGTGCTCGCTGCGGAAGCAAAGAAGCGCGAGGAGGCGGCAGCAAAAGCGGCGGCGGCAAAGGCAGCAAAAGCTGCAGCTGCAGCGGAGAAAAATTAACATTTTAAAAAATCCCCCTGCGTCAGGGGTTGCTTATTACGCTGCGTTATGAGGTATTGTTTGCGATGCATACGCCTGCAACACGAAAACTTACCTGTCCTTCCTGTGGCCATCGCGGTTTCTGTGTGGAGATTGCAGCAGAAACGGAGAGGGAATAGAAATGGAAATTGAACGGCACAGATAAGTAAAATAGCAGTGAGGATTATTTTGCATATGAAGGTTCACAGATTAAAGATTACAATATACGGGTTGGTGCAGGGCGTGGGGTTCCGCCCGTTCGTGGCGGAGCAGGCAGAGGCTCTTGGACTTGCCGGCATGGTTCAGAATATGGGCGGAATCGTTAGGATTTTTGCAGAAGGAAAAAAAGAGGCGTTGGATGAGTTTATCCATCGCCTTTCTGCGTGTGCGCCGGAGGGGGCGCGGGTGGACCGGGTGGAAGTTTCCGGGGTTTCTAAAGAGGACTTATGGAAAGAAATCCATGTCCGGAATCAAACCGGTCAAAGCCAAAATAATAAATTTTTTCATGGCCAAATAAATGAAAGTGGGCAAAGTCCAAAGAACAAATCTTATCAAAACCAAAACAATAAAATCAATCAAAATTTTTTTATTATAGAAAGTGAGCCTGCAAAGGATGCCCTCCGTTTTCTTCCGCCGGATATTGCGACCTGTGATTTCTGCAGACGTGAGCTTTTTGAAAAAAAGAACAGAAGATATCGCTATCCTTTTATCAGCTGTACTTCGTGCGGTCCCAGATTTTCCATTATGGAACGTGTGCCATATGACAGGGACACGATTACCATGCGTGATTTTTCCATGTGTCCGGAATGTCGGCAGGAGTATCTGGAAAAAGGAAACAAAAGGCGGCATGCGCAGACCATCGCATGTAAAAAGTGCGGGCCAGAGGTGAGATTATTGGAAAATGCAGCACCGGAATTTGATTGTTCCAATGATTTGGACAAGCATTTTGATGAACCGCAGAAAGAGAATTCAAAAAAGAAAGCAGAGAAATACCGGGGAGAAGACGCCATAGAGAGAAGCATAAGGCTGTTAAAACAGGGAAAGATTCTTGCAGTCAAGGACATCGGCGGATTCCATTTTGCCCTTGACCCTAAGAACCGGGAAGCGGTGGAACGGCTCAGGGAATTTAAGAACCGGGAAAGAAAGCCGTTTGCGGTCATGTTTCCGGAGCTTTCTGATATAGAAGCATACTGTGAGGTTTCGGAAACAGAGAAAAACATTTTATGCTCTGATGCACGTCCCATTGTGCTTTTAAAGAAAAAACGGGGCATGGATTTTGTGCCGGAGGTATGCGGGGAAAGCCGGTACATGGGTGCCATGCTGCCATGCAATCCTTTGCAGATGCTGCTTTTGCAAGGGATTGGCCCGCTTGTCATGACGAGCGGCAACCGGGGCGGAGAGCCCATTATTACAGATGAGGAAGACATGTTGAAATTCTGGCAGGAGGAGCATTTTTCAGGCACAATGCTGCAGATGGAACGGTCAAAATTCTGGCAGGAGAATTATTTTTCAGGCGCAATGATGCAGATGGAGAACGGCTTTGGAGAGATTACGGAGAAAGACAGAAGAAAGAGCTGCAGCGTGCCGGATGCGGTTCTTACACATGACAGAAGGATTTTATACGGCTTGGACGATTCCATTTTTCAGGTCACGTCCTGTGGGGAACGTGAGGTGGTGCAGGTCATCCGGCGCGCGAGGGGCTTTGTGCCGGAACCTGTGAGGCTCCCGAAGAAGTTTCCCGTTGATACGTTTGCCGCCGGCGGGGACCTAAAGGCAGTCTTTGCGCTGGGCAGGGAAAATATGGCATATCTTTCAGCGCATTTTGGGGATTTGGAAGATGTGCAGGCAGCAAAAAAGCGGGTGGAGGCACTAAAAGGAATGTGTACACTCCTTGGCATATCTCCGGTACATGCGGTCTGTGACAAGCATCCCGGATATTATTCTGCGAAACATGTGGAAGAGGATATACAGGCAGTATGGAAAGCCGGAGTCTTCCACACAGAATATCTTTTAAAACATGAACGACCGAAGGAAAATGTAGAAAAACACAGCTATACAAATGAAATAGAAAATATTGAGAATTACAGTCATGAAAAAACAGGAATAATAAGCATCAGAAAGATCCAGCACCACCATGCACACATTGCAGCAGTCATGGCAGAGTATTCCTTAAAAGGCAGGGTGCTCGGCGTGGCTTATGACGGCACTGGTTATGGTGAAGATGGTACGGTCTGGGGCGGGGAATTTCTGTTGTGTGAAGAAAGGAATTTCAAACGTGCCGGTCATTTGGAGAGCGTTCTTCTGACCGGGGGAGACGCCTCATCCAAAAATGCAATGGTAACGGCATATTGTTATCTTTCTTTGGCAAAGGAAAAAGGATATCTGAGCGAAACAGAAATGGAGAAAATTATCTCCTGTCTGAATCATGAGACAGGGCAGGAAGAAAAAAAGCTGACACTTAATCAGCGCAAGATTTTAGATGCCGCACGAAAGAATCACATCAATACCGTTTTTTCCTCCTCCATGGGACGGCTTTTTGATGCGGCAGCAGCCGTACTTGGAATCTGCATGGAAAACAGTTTCGAGGGAGAGTGTCCGGCAAAGCTTGAGGCACAGGCAGAGCAGTATTTGGAAAATTCCAAAAGGACCAGGGAACCAAAACGTGCAGAAGTTTTAGATGGAACCAGGGAATCAAAACAGATAGAAATCCCGCTATATGTAAAAGACGGCGCATGGATTGCAGATGGTTCATTTTTGCTTGCTTCCCTTGCAAAAGCGCGGTTAAACGGAGAGGCAGAGGAGAAGCTGGCGTATGAATTTCACCGCAGCATAGCGCAGATGACAATTAACATGTGTGAAAATATCTGCCAAAACGCAGGCGGTGAAAACACAGAGAAAAACGGCCGGATATCATCGGTCGAGAACACAGAGAAAATCAGCCGGATATCACCGGTCGGTGAAAACACAGAGAAAATCAGCCGTATCGCACTGGGCGGAGGAACCATGTATAACCGCCTGCTTTTAAAACTCCTGATTCCTGAACTGGAAAAAAAAGGATACGAGGTTTATGTAAACAGGAAAGTCCCGTCCGGAGACGGCGGACTGGCATACGGGCAGCTGGTGCTTGGCTGATTCCCTGTCATCCCTTGTTGACAGGCGATTAGTGCCTGTGCTATACTTTGGTTTGGACAGTTATAAAACCGTAATTTGAATATACAGGTTACTGCAGAAAAAATATAAAGCTGCATCCTGTTTTTGAAAAAAAGTGCATCGGACCATTATGGTGAAAAAAAGAAAGATTTGAAAGGGGTCAGAAATGGTTGAGAGTATATCTTATCTGAATATCAAACCAGTTTATCGATATCATGGAAATGGAAAAGGTCAGACCACAATCACCAGCTTTGATGAGTTGTTGAAAGATGAAATATCAGAAGTAAAAGCTTCCGGCAGCATAAAGGAAAGCCAGGAGGCGCAGACATCAAATAATGAAGCAGCATCAAACAGCGAGGCGGCAGCGAACAGCGAGGCAGCATCAAACAGCGAGGCGGCATCAAACAGCGAGGCAGCATCAAACAGCGAGGCGGCAGC
>CADBMP010000010.1 GCA_902795775.1 uncultured Lachnospiraceae bacterium
AGGGTGTTTGTCATTGCCGGAGGCGGCACTGGCAGAAATGTGTACCGAAGCTTGCAGCGTCAGGAAATTCCGTTTGTGACCGGGATTCTTTATGAAAATGATCTGGATTATCCGGTGGCACAGGCTCTGGCTGTGGAGGTGTTTCAGGCAGAGAGCTTTGAGCCGGTTGCAGGGGAATTATTAGAGGCGGCAAAGAAACGGCTGGAAACATGTGAAAGGGTCATCTGCTGTAAGGAAACCTTTGGGACATTCGAGCAGGCAAACCGGGAACTTTTGGAGCATGCTAGGGGATGCGGGATTTTGGTTGCAGTTCACACGTATGTGTGAACTGCAACGGATTTTGGGTGGAAAGAGGCAGGGAAAATGGTAGTGGAATCGAAGACATCATCATGGATCAATAACTTGTGTATGAATAAATATAATAAGCAAGAGTGACTTATCTGACGTATATTCATTTGGTATTATCTTTGTAACAATGGAGGTACCAGATGGAAAATGAAAAGGCAGACAAATATGGTTACGAAAAAAGGGTGAAATATATGGCAAAGGTAATTATGGTGCAGGGAACCATGTCCGGCGTGGGCAAAAGTCTTCTGACAGCAGGGCTGTGCAGGATTTTTTTGCAGGATGGACACAGGGCTGCCCCGTTCAAATCGCAGAATATGGCATTAAATTCCTTCATTACTGCAGAAGGACTGGAGATGGGACGGGCACAGGTCATGCAGGCAGAGGCGGCAGGCATTGCTCCCATGGTCTGCATGAATCCCATTTTACTAAAGCCCACAAGCCATACCGGTTCCCAGGTCATTGTAAACGGGGAGGTAGTGGGGAATATGAGTGCAAAGGATTATTTTGCATATAAAAAAAATCTGGTTCCGGATATAAAAAGAGCATTTGAAAAGCTTAGCGGATATGCGGATATCATTGTAATAGAAGGAGCCGGAAGTCCCGCAGAAATCAATTTAAAAGAAAATGATATTGTGAATATGGGGTTAGCAGAAATGACAGATGCACCGGTTCTTTTGGCAGGAGATATCGATCGGGGGGGCGTGTTCGCACAGCTTCTTGGTACACTGATGCTTTTGACGGAGCGGGAAAGAGAGAGGGTAAAGGGACTCATTATCAATAAATTTCGGGGGGACAGGACTATCCTTGATCCAGGAACCAGAATGCTTGAGGAAAAGGGAGGGGTTCCGGTCGTTGGAGTGGTGCCTTTTATGGAGTTATCTTTGGAGGATGAGGACAGTCAGACGGAACGGTTTGAAAAAAAGGGAAACGGGCTTATTGACCTTGTAGTAATCCGTTATCCGAGGATTTCTAATTTTACGGATTTCAATGTGTTTGAACAGAAAAAGGAAGTAAACGTCCGTTATGCGGCTTCGGTCCGGGAGCTTGGCAATCCGGATATGATATTTCTGCCGGGAAGCAAAAACACCATGGGGGATTTAAAGTGGATGCGCCAGAATGGCCTGGAGGCAGCCATTAAAAAACGGGCAGGGGAAGTTCCGGTGTTCGGTATCTGTGGCGGATATCAGATGTTGGGACAGGAGATTGCGGACCCTGACGGGGTGGAGGAAGGCGGCAGAATCCGGGGGATGGAAATGCTGCCGGTGAAGACGGTCCTCTTAAAAGAGAAAAAAAGAGGTCAGGTATCGGGAAGGATAGATGCAATAGAGGGAATTTTGAAAGGGCTTTCGGGATGTGAATTTGAGGGGTATGAAATCCACATGGGGAAGACGTTTTATGCCTGTGTGGAAGATTCCTGCATAGAGGGACCTCGTATGGAAGAATCTTGTATGGAAGGTTTCTGCATAGAGGAACTTCGTATAGAAAATTCCTGCATCACATCGGCACCGGAAAAAAATGTATATGGCTCTTATGTGCATGGATTGTTTGATACCGGAGCTGTGGCAGAAACCATGATACAGGCTTTGGCGGAAAAAAAAGGGATTCTGCTTGAGGATGGAAGATGTGAGGATTACCGGACATTTAAGGAACGGCAGTATGACAGATTAGCAGATACGCTAAGACAGCATTTGGATATGGAGGCGATTTATGGAATGCTTAAAGAGGC
>CADBMP010000011.1 GCA_902795775.1 uncultured Lachnospiraceae bacterium
TAAGGAATATGATAAAAGGCAGTATATAGGGATTTATGTGTACGCAGACCATATTTCTTTCATTAACCATAACAGGCCGGTTCCTCCAGTTACGATAGAGGCGATGAATACAGATAAAGAATTCAGGGAGAGAAATTATCTGAATCCTGAACTAAAAGAGATGTTCTTTGCATTAGATTTAATTGAATCATATGGATCAGGTATACGGAGAGCAAAAAATGCGATGGAAGCAAACCATTCACCGGCACTTCTATTTGAGCCTAGCAACGAAACAGATGATTATACAATGGTAACGGCTTATATTAATGAGGAATTTGCCAGGATACATGAGGAAGAGAAGACTGATACAGTTGTTGAAGTCCAAGAAAATAATAAAAAAATAGCCGGTACTAGTCAAAAATTAGCCGATAAAGGACAAAAATTAGCCGATGTCGATGAAGAAAAGACCAGTAAAGGAGCTATGTTTTATTATTATCAAGAAAAATTGGAAGTTTTCGGTGTTAATGAAAAGCGTATAAAAATGATAAAAACGATTTATGACATTGAAAGGAGTAAAGACTTCAGGCGGGCAGATATCGCTGACATTTTGGAATGTTCTATTGCTAAAGCGACCTACATTATGAGTGATATGAAAAAGGCAGAGATTATCGAGAAGGTAGTAGGAAAAGGAAATGGATGGTATAGATTTATAGATTGCCTAGAGGAGAAAAAGTAATCAAAATAGATAATATAGCCCTTGCATATAGAAGATTAGCAGGATATAATAAAAATTGAAGTCGATAGTCACAATATGATTTGAAACAGAGACCAAAGGGAGTGAAAGCCATGATACATTTTTATGTTGATATGATTTATAAGGCAGAAAAGTATATACATGATTCACATGAGTTGTTGGATATAAAGCAAGATATTGATAAAATTGATTTTGCAATGCGGAATATTCAAACTTTAGAAGGAATTCGTTATGCAAATGAGTTGGATAGAGAATTAAGACGGAAATATCCGACTATTAATTTAATGCTTAATATTGCAAATTGTTTGCCTAAAACTTTAGAAAATAGAAAAGGGATTTCGAAAACAGAATCTATTCCTGAATCAGACGCTTTGTGGCAGGATAGATGTGGTATTATTTGTCATGTTTTGCTAAAAAAGAATGTAGTGAGTTCGTTAGAGCAATGCATTTGTAAAGTTACAGAAGAGAGTATACATGGGTAAAAATAGGATGATTTATTACCCGTAAGCCACCCGGACATCCACAATGAACAAATCCCTCTCTGGTACTACTTTGGTACTAAAAGTTCATCGAAAAGAAAATACTGGGTGGAAAAGTGAAAAAAATTTAACAAAATCGCTTAATTTTTATCATAAAAACGATACATAAAGACATCGGACTTTGCGACATGGAATAAACCGGCTTATGCCTGCCTTGCGTCACGCTTTGTTTATGGTGAGACGATTACTGAGGAGAAGTTGTACATGATTGACCGGGCAGAGCAGTTTTTAATTGAACACGGATTTTTTGAAGAGCGTGTGCGGCTGCATGGGAATATCGCAAGGATTGAGGTGCCGCCTAAAGACATTCCGCGTCTTGCGTCGGAGAAAATCAGGAATGTGGTATATAAAGAATTGAAAGAAATAGGTTTTATGTTTGTAACATTGGATCTAAAAGGATACAAAATGGGAAGCATGAATGCAACATTGTAAAATCGGTGTTATTTGTTCGCTGGTTGGATGACTGTGAATGTTGAAAGGGAAATCGTTATGTAACAGAGAGGAGACAACATTTATGAAATCGATTCTGATTAAGGATACGACTCGCGAAGAAAGGGAGCAGATCATCAAATCTTCGCTGGATTGTGGAGGAGGCTGTGAAAATTGTTCATCCTGCTGGATGGGAGGTGGAAGTCCTTGGGATATTTATCAGGATTACATTGACGGAAAGCGTGAAATTAAAGAAATCAATGAGGAATATATGTTGCGATACCGTCAGGACAGACAGATTAGGTGACGAGCAATTTATGGTGATTTAACATTAAAAAACATAGAAATAGCAAATGATACATAAGCCTCGCGAAAACAAGCGGTTTTTAAGAGATTTTTTTGAAAACAAGCTAAAAATTTTCGTGACAATTACTTGACATTAGCGGGTCAGTTGCTTATTTGTATTGGTGACAGAGGTGTTTGATTTGTAGATGTCTGCAAGTGAATATTTACCCTGTTTCATATAAAGGGAATAGAGATACTGGCGGACATTATTCAGGTAATCATTGCTTTGTGGCATGGTATGTTGAAAAATATGCTCTGCCTCCGATAAGAAATGCTCTGCTTCGGAGTAGCGGCATTGTTTTAGGAATATGATGCCCCGGATAAGTTTACAGATTCCATAATCCAGAGAATCTGTACCGAGCTTCTCTGTGACGATCAGCTCATAATGATTCAGTATATCTTCTGCCTCGTCTGTGCGGTTCTGGGCAAGCCGGACATTGGTGAGGTTCATCATCTGCTGGAGCAGATCATGTGTTTCCACCAGGTCAAGCTCTTTATGTTTTATACGGATCAAGAATGCTTTCTCAAAATAAGCTGCAGCATCGTCCTTTTTGTAAAGGGATGTGTATATAGTCCCGATATTATTATACAGGTTTGAGAGCAGGCTTACGGTACGCCGGTCGATGGTCTGCAAATATTCCTTTTCCATGATCTTTATGGCACGTTTCCGTTTTTTAAGAGCCTGTTCCGGCCTGCCGTCCTCTAACAGAAGCTCTGCCTTATAATCAAGCAGCAAAGCACGGTCGCATGGTGTGGCGATATGAAATTCATTCATGATATATTCAATCCGCTCTAAAAGTTTTTGGAGCTGTTCATCGGCTTTGTATTTCTCAAAATATGGAAAAAGATCCTGCAAAAACTGCAGGTATTCCTCTGCGTCATCCACAATAATGTGATTGATTGTGCTGTCAATGGCATTTATGATGACAGATGGTCTGCTGACATCAAGTCCATGCACGAGGATGACAGCGTGAAAATAATCCCATA
>CADBMP010000012.1 GCA_902795775.1 uncultured Lachnospiraceae bacterium
CAAGAATGTGATTATTACTCAGGGAGTTAATATTGGTAATGGTGTTATTGTTGGAGCAGGATCAGTGGTTACAAAAGTTATTCCTGATTATGCCGTGGCAGCTGGGGTTCCTGCTAAAGTAATTTGTTATCGTTTTTCTGAAGAACAGATTGCACAATTAAATAAAATAAAATGGTGGGATTGGTCTTTGGAAATAATCGCAGAGAGGTGCGATTATGTTTGAAGATATAGATGTATTTATTTCTAAATATGGAGTAGAATGATAATTCAGTATATTATCTAAAAATAATTTACTCAAACTTCGCACATAAAATGTGCCTATGCACCTTGAAAATTTAATAATATCTGGTATAAAAACAGCATAAAACCGTCTGGTTCTGGTATAGTTGAGTTGAAAAAATAAACATACCACCAGAGGCACATACTATGAATACAAGTATAATACAAGAGAACAAAAATGAGAAGCAGATTTCGATATCTATCAAAAGAATGGAAATTAGCTGTTTCACAGCATGCATCTGGCACACAAAGTGATGTAAGTCCCTCATGAGTAAGGGAGTGGGGAGCTGAAGCGGGCTTAGCCCACTTTGTTCTGATTTAGTTCTTTAGGTTCAAAAAAAAATGCCGATATAAATATAAATATACATTTTTGGGTGTAATCTTTTTAGTGTAGTAATGATGTATCGCGTACTATTTATTAAATAGCCAGACCAATCAATTTTTGGAATTTTATAATAGAGCTAATATCCAAAAAGAAATTTCGGTTTGGTTATCTGTTTATACACTAATAGGTTAGTGATCGTACGGGTGAAGATGGGAGGATTTAGTCCTGTTTTAGAAAATCGTAAACAAACAGAGTTTGTTGCACGATTTCTAAAACGGTGCCTCAGCAATAAGTGCTTCGGTAAGGAGGATTTTTATGCAGAAACTTTTATGGAAAAGAAAAAAGCGGATGTTCGTGGCGGTTTTTGCATGCCTGCTTTTGTTTGCAGGCTGGAAGACAGGAAAATATTTTGCGAATGCCACAAATGGTGTTTCTCCGGCGGCAACGGTGTCATATTCGCCAAAATCAGATTATCTGACGGTTTCGGAATTTAAATTTTATACAACATCAAATGCAGGCAAAAAGGTTCCTGCATCAAATTACTGGATCAAAACGGATCAGGATGGTTCAGGAAACTGGGGAGGGGTGGATTTGTCATGGTCTTCCGGTGCGACCACTCTGTATTTTGCGAAAAGTGCGACTCCGGCATCCACAGATGAGATTTTGGCAGTAAAGATACCAGCGCAGCCTGTACTGTCTGCAGTCAAATACAAGCCGGCGGCGACAAAGACAGTGGAAAATGCGGACGGAGAAGAAGTAGAGGTGGATGGGGATGTGAACGATAAGTTTGAATTTTACACCACCATAAAAGTGAAAAAAGATGGACATGCCGAAAAGGTGCAGATTCCGGTGGACCCGAAATATATTCAGGTCCGGGTCAATGATAACAGCACATGGACACCCTTTACTTCCGGAGTCACAAAGGATGTGCTGGAAAAAATGCAGCGTCATGGCAGGACCATTTATGTGAGGATTGCTCCAGCTGCCAACGCTTCTGTAACTGCGGTGGATGATGTAAAACAGATCGTGGATTGTTCTGAAAAGGTGGATGGGGAAAAGGAAGGACGTTTTGAGGAGGATTCCAAAGGGAACAGGAGCGTGGCGGCAGGCATTGTGCGTCCTGGTATATCAAGAACGCTCAAGATTAAAAGGAAGTCCTTTGGACCGGTGGTTTCCATTGATTATGCGAATCATGCCCTCAATATAAAGGAAGGGCAGGCTTACGGTACCACATCTTATGAAGGTGTGGAGCCGAAAACATGGACGGTGGCAGAGGAAGCGGGAAAGGCATTTTTTAATACGGACGGTACTGTGACGTCCAATCTGATATATGGTCTGAAAAAGACGGCGGATACCGGAAAGGGTACTCCGGACAGTCTGACCACATTTTTTAAGGTGCCAAAGGATAAGACGCTCTATAAGTCTGTCGAGAATAATGAAACGTATGTTTCGGTAACGGGTACTTATGACGGGGAGGCAGTGCTCCGGATTCAGAATAAATATGCAGGTTCTGCCGTTTCATTTCATTATGCGATTGTGGATTTGGGCGAAAAGGGGGATAATGCCGGTCTTTTGGAGGGAAGCAGGTTCAATTATGCGCTGGCTCTGGAGCAGTTGGATGTGGGAGATTTAAAGTGGTATCTTTTAAAAACAAATAAGAGCACCGGAAAGGGCATGGCAAAGCTTCCTGCGGAGCTTGTGAAGGGAAAGCAGATCATTGTGAGAAGGGCTGCAGCGGGGAAGGAGTATTCATCGATGGTGGAGGTGTTCCGTGCACCTCTGGCTGCAGGAAAGGGCTGGTATAAAATCCCACAGAAGAGCTTTACCGCAAGCTTTTTGACAGGTGCAAATCCAACAGGGAGCTGCGCCTGCCCGTATGCGGATATCACGTATAAAACAGCAGGTAAGTTTAATCTTGTACTTTCAGGAGAATACAGTATTATGAACGATAAGCTCTCTGTAAAAAAAGACGGTGCAGATATTCCGTTTACGATATCCAAAAAAGTGATCACACTGACCGGTGTGACAGGATTTGAAAAAGGGGAAGCGGTGGAATTTATTATAAAAGATGGTTTCCTGACAGCAGAAGAGGCAAATGGGCTGACGAATGCAGAATATAAAATAATAGTGGTGCCAAATCCGGTTTAAGGAAAAAGAGATAGAAAACACAAAAATGAACCATTTAATCATATCAGCATAGACAATTAAGTTCTGCCAGAGACAGACTTTTGGACTGGAAAAAATAAAAAAGTGGTTAAGAAAAAAAAGAAACCGCCGATATATAATGTAAGAGTAATCTGTGGCTGTAATCCTGTGGGAGAATATGCCAGATGGATTCTTAAGAGGACTTTAAGGTTATTTTTTGTGGTGTTCAGAAACAGTGGGGGGGGTAGAGAAGAACAAAGCCACAAGCAGTAACGCTTCAAAAGAAAAGTTCTTATTTCACAGGAAGGGGGACAGTAGGGTTGTAAGGCAGTGTGTGAACATTTGCAGGGGTACAAAAGAAGAAAAAAGGGTTTTGTAGATGCCATTGCCGGTCTTGAAGAAAGTGTTATGATTCGTATTTTGTGAAAATATAACGAAAATGTAACAGTTTTTTTGCTTTTTTTAAAAAGACTTGACAAAAGTGTAAAAAAAAGGTATTATCAGAACTAAATGATTTAGTATAAGTAGGGAGACAAAAGAAAACAGAGTGAGAACTCTTTGTTTCCGGACTGTGAACAGAAACTTTAAGGAAATGATTTTATTACAAGGAGGTAGTAAGTATGAGAAAATTAGTTTATGGTGCATTAGCACTGAGTGCTGCTCTGGCAGTTTCGTTCGGTGTGAATGTGAAAGATGCGGATGCAGCTACGGCTAGTGATTTGGAGGTGACATCAGATGGTGATAAGCTTGTGTTAAATATTGGAGGAGCTAATTCGATTCAGGTAGGTGTTCCTAAATTTGCACAGGCAAAGGATGGGAAAAATCCTATAACTGATGTTGCACTTGCAACTGTTTCAGCGTGGGATTATTATGATGTCAGTAGTAAGGGACCTTCCAGGCAGGCTGTAGTTGATCTTTCTAAGTATGGGATTGCAAAGGATAATTATCTGGCAGTAAAGGCTGATTATGATACAGATGCACAGGCTGTACTTATAAAAATCCCGGCAAGTGTGACTCTTGGAAAAGCAACAGATAAAGGAAAACTTGAGGATGCAAAAGGGAAAATTGAAGTAGTGGCTGGAAGTGGAAAGGCGGCAGCTGCATATACAGCAGGAAATTTAGAGTTCTATACGGATAATGATATGGGTGATAAAGAGGCTGTGAGTGAAGATGCAGAAAATGGTGCGGATAAGGAAAAAGGTGAGTATGTGATTGACAATTATGTACAA
>CADBMP010000013.1 GCA_902795775.1 uncultured Lachnospiraceae bacterium
CGGGAGGCAGAGGTTCGCAGGCTGTATGGATTATGCTGCAGCGTAACAGGGATTTTTTTAAATATTGTTTTATTCATTATAAAATTGATTGCCGGAATTCTCACAGCTTCTGTGGCAATTATGGCAGATGGCTTTAATAACCTGTCAGATGCCG
Organism: uncultured Lachnospiraceae bacterium; assembly: GCA_902795775.1. Taxonomy (GTDB): domain Bacteria; phylum Bacillota; class Clostridia; order Lachnospirales; family Lachnospiraceae; genus Butyribacter. Next base: position 155 of record CADBMP010000013.1, read on the forward strand.
GTTCTTCTGTGATTAGTTTTGTGGGGATCCTTTGTGCGGGAAAACCCTCGGATAAGGAGCATCCGTTTGGCCATGGAAGACTGGAGTATGTGGCAGGCTTTGTGGTTTCTATCCTGATCATCTTGTTAGGGCTTGAATTGTTTCAGGATTCTGTGAAAAAAATACTTCATCCCGAAAAAGTAGAAATCAATTCTTTGGCTGTGTATATTCTTCTGATTTCCATTCTGATCAAGGTATATATGATGTACTATAATTTCAGCATTGGAAAGAAGACCGGCTTATCTGTTCTGAAAGCAACTGCTTATGATTCCTTTAGTGATGTGATTTCCACAACGGTTGTACTGATTTCCATTTGTATTTTGAAATTTACAGGTAAAAATATGGACGGCGCTGCAGGAGTGATTGTTGCAATGTTTGTTATCTATACCGGAATTCAGTCGGCAAGGGAGACTATAAGTCCGCTTCTGGGGGAGAAACCGGATCAGGAGTTCATTCATAAAATTCATGAAATTGTGATGGCACATGAAAATGTACTTGGAGTCCATGATATTATTGTTCATGATTACGGGCCTGCACACAGGATGATTTCCCTGCATCTGGAGATGCCGGGAGAAAAAAATGTTTTTGAAATGCATGATCTGGTAGAGCATATTGAAGCAGACCTGGACCGGGAGCTTTCCTGCGAAAGCGTAATCCATATGGATCCTGTGGAGGTAGATAATAAGGAGTTAGAAAGGCTGAAGCAGGAGGTCGTGAAAACAGTACAGGAATTTGATAACAGGCTGACCCTTCACGATTTCCGGAAATTTAAGATGCAGACAGGAGGAGAGCGGCTGATTTTTGATGTGGTGATGCCTCAGGAATTTCCGTATTCTGCTGCACAGCTGAAGGAAATGATTACGGAAAAGCTGAGGGAAAAGATTTCGATGTATGAGTTTTCCATTAAGATAGAAAAGGATTACGTGTAGGCTGCATACTATTTTGCGGCGCAGTTTTGGCAATGATTTTACAAATAAAAGAGGTGGAATATGGAAGAACGTGGAAACAGACCGGTTTTAGGAGAGTTTTACCGGCATTTTAAAGGAAATCTGTATCAGGTGAAGATGCTTGCAAAGGATTCGGAAGATGGCACAGAAATGGTGGTCTATCAGGCAATGTATCCGCCGTTTACATGTTATGTACGGAAATTGTCAGAATTTACCAGTGAGGTAGATGCAGAAAAATATCCGGATGTTCTGCAGAAGATGAGATTTGAAAAAGTAACGCCGGAAGATATGGCTGGTCAGGCGTATGTACAAAACCCGGTTTCCGGGAGGGCTCCGTCTTCTGGAAACGCGGCATATGCAGATGGCAGCAGGAGGAGTAAAAAGGGGGATGCATCACCTGTGGTACAGTCCTTGCCGGAAATGTCAGATGAGGAATTAGAAAATGTGCTGCGTAATGGAAATATAGAAAAATATATACATACCAGGATTTCTGAGAAGGATTTAAGGCGCAGGGGGCTTTTGATGCTTTTAGATGCAGATGATTACCATGCAAAACGGCAGATTTTCATGGGACTTCGCGGATATCTGGACCAGGTGGCTTTGAATAATATAGCGGTGGCATTTGATTTGGTACTGGAGGACGGGGATCCGGATTCGCAGTATGATTCCATTTTAAAATGCCTTGGGGCATTTGAGCACTATGAGGGAGGCAGATTGAGATAATGTTTGAGAAGATTGTAAATGGTATGCTGCATGGAAATTTTAAGACAAAATTTTTTTTATGGGCAATCTTTTTATTCAGCATGGGGGCACTTGCCCTTTTGCTGCTGGCATTTATCCTTGGCCTGCCAATGATAGGTGCAGGCGGTATTGGCTGTGGACTTTTTGCCCTGATTCTTTCACAATCCATTTCGTTAAATGATCTGTCAAAGGAAAAGAAGGCAAAGAAAGGAAAGACCAGGAAACATAAAAATAAGAAAGCAGGAAAAAAAGCAGCATCAGGTGCTTCTTTGGAGGAGTCCGGGGAGGAGATGCAGGAGGCTGGGAAAGAGGCGGAAAAAGAAATAACTGAGGAAGTATCCAGAAAAAAAAGAGAGCGGGAAAAGGCGCAGTTTCTTTTTGGAATGAATGAAAAAAAGATGAAAAAGCTTTTTAAGGAGCATGGCGTCAACCAAATTCATGTGAAAGTGATGATAGACAGTTTCCCGAAGGGGAATATTGAACAGGCTCCGGCTTTTATGTGGAAAACAGACAGGATGCTTCATTTTCTGGTTCTGACAGGAACGGCACAGGAATTTGAAGTACCGTTAGCAGATATCAAAGGGATTTTGCTGGTAAAGAATGTTCCGGCAGACCCGGAAACAGATTATGTGCCGTTCAAGCTTTCTAATTTTATAACAAGGATGTTCCAGCCATATCTGCCGGAATATTTTGAAAGTACAAATGAGGGCCAGCTTGAGGTCAAAAAAAATACGTTCCGGATTGAACCGGGAATTTATCTGACCAATACTTCTGTGGGAAATTTAAGACGAGTGCTCTTGCCGGGCGTGGCGTTCCTTGTGGATGACAAAGTGAATTCTTCCACACAGTTCAATGAATATTTTAAAGAGATTTACAGGGATAGCATTTTATGCAAAAATTCAGTGATTACATTAGATGAATATAAAGAACAGATCGGAAAGACGTTAGATGCACTTCTTGATGCACCGATTTCCGGAAAAGAGTTTGTAAATACCATATACGCCCTGAATAAATACCGTCTGATTTCACAGGAATTTGTGGCGGAATATACGCAGAAATTTAGGGAGAAGAATATGTAGGGCTGTTACAGGAACAGCGAAACTGTGAACTGTAACACAGTTGTTACTATTCACAGCCGTCACTTTAACATCTTACTTAGGTGGTTGACAGATGAAATAAAATAGATTATAATGCGAAAAGAACGTTTGTTCGGAAAAGTGGAGAGGCCGGACGGACATGTTTATGGAAGAAAGAGAGGAAAAAATATGGCAGGTGAAATTAAGATGGATGAAAATAAGAAAAAAGCATTGGAAGCAGCAATGGCGCAGATTGAAAAGCAGTATGGAAAAGGTTCCGTCATGAAGCTGGGGGATAATGTGAAAATGAATGTTGAAGCGGTGCCTACTGGTTCCATCGGGCTTGATCTGGCATTGGGAGTCGGCGGGATTCCAAAGGGCAGGATTATTGAAATCTACGGTCCGGAGGCTGGTGGAAAAACAACCGTTGCACTTCATATGGTGGCAGAGGTACAGAAACTCGGAGGCATTGCCGGTTTTATTGATGCGGAACATGCGCTGGATCCTGTGTATGCCAAAAAAATTGGAGTAGATATTGATAATTTATATATTTCCCAGCCGGATACCGGTGAGCAGGCACTGGAAATTGCAGAAACCATGGTCCGTTCTACGGCGATTGATATTGTGATTGTGGATTCTGTGGCGGCACTTGTTCCAAAAGCAGAAATAGAAGGCGATATGGGGGATTCCCATGTGGGTCTTCAGGCAAGGCTGATGTCACAGGCACTCCGTAAGCTTACGGGGATCATTGGAAAGACAAGCTGCAGTGTGGTATTTATCAATCAGCTTCGTGAGAAGGTCGGAGTCATGTTTGGCAATCCGGAAACAACGACAGGAGGACGTGCATTGAAATATTATGCTTCTGTCCGTTTGGAGGTCAGACGGGGAGAGCAGATAAAAAAAGATGGGGAAACGATTGGCAGCAGGACAAAAATTAAAGTCGTGAAAAATAAGGTCGCTCCGCCATTCCGGTCAGCAGATGTGGATATTATTTATGGTGAGGGCATATCCAGGGTTGGAGAATTGGTGGATATTGCGGCAGAGCAGGATATCGTGCAGAAGAGCGGTGCATGGTACGCTTATGATGGAAACAAGATCGGGCAGGGCAGGGAAAATGCGAAGGAATATCTGACGACACATCCGGATATCATGCAGCAGATTGAAACAAAGGTTCGCGAGAAGCTTTTTGCCGCACCGGAGGAAGAAGAAGGTGAAGAAGCGGTTCAGGAAGAAAAGGAGACAAAGGGAAAGAGGACCAGAAAAACTGCGGCAGTATCTGCAGAAGATTTGGGAGAAACAGCAGTGGACGTGACAGGGGAAACGGTATAGCATATGGAAAAGGAAAATCTGGAATGCAGAAAAAAGGCGATGTCTTTATTGAATTATCGTGACCGGACAGAATGGGAGCTACGGGATAAGCTGCTTGCTGGTGGTTTTGAAGAGGATGAAATTGAGGATGCGGTAGAATATGTACGCAGCTTTCATTATATTGATGATCTGAGGTTCGCAAAGCGGTTTGTTGAGCTTCACAGGGAAGACAGAAGTGAAAAAAGGCTCAGGCAGGACTTAAAACGTAAACATATTCCGGAGGAATATATTGAAATTGCATTTGAGGAAATGTTTACAGATGATTCTGCTGCCATCAGGCGCGAAATAAAAAAACGATTGTCTGCCTGTGATGATCTTACGGAAATTTCCGAAAAAGAACGCCGGAAAATTGCCATGAGCCTGTATCGAAAAGGTTATCAGACTTCGGATATTTTCCGGGAAATGGAATATTTATTAAAAATCGACGGGAATTAGCATTTTTTGTTTTAATGTTTACTTGACAGATTTCTTAAGAAAGTATAAAATTGAATTGTTGTGTAATTGAGGTGGCTGTCCATGCCGGAGAAAAACGCTGTTAATGGCGAACGTGGACAGTGGCTGCGAATTTACAATGAATAATTATAAGGAGGTGCTCCTGTTCAATGGTAGGATGGGCTATAATTTCTGCCATTGTGGTTGTACTTGCTTGTATCGCAACATGGTTCATCTCAAAGAATGTTTCCGTCCAGCAGTATAAGGATAATGAGGAAGCAAAGCTTGAGGATGCAGAGAGCAAAGCACGTGTCATTATTGACGATGCTTTAAAGACTGCAGAAACCAAAAAACGTGAGGCACTGCTTGAGGCGAAAGAGGAAGCGCTGAAGAACAAGAATGAAATTGAGCGTGAATCAAAAGAAAGACGGGCAGAAATCCAGCGGTATGAAAAGCGGGTATTGGCAAAGGAGGAAGCTCTGGATAAGAAATCGGAAATGTTAGAAAGGAAAGAAGCAAAATTAAATGCGAAAGATGCTGAGCTTGATAAGTTGAAAAAAGAGCTGGCAGATGCAAAAAATAGTCATTTAAAAGAGCTTGAAAAGATTTCTGGATTAACAACCGAACAAGCGAAGGAATATCTTTTAAAATCTGTGGAAGACGATGTGAAGCACGAAACTGCGGTTTTGGTGAAATCATTGGAAAAGAAAGCAAAAGAAGAAGCGGACAAGCGCGCAAAGGATTGTGTGGTAACGGCAATTCAAAGATATGCTGCAGACCATGTGGCAGAAACCACAATTTCTGTGGTGCAGCTGCCAAATGACGAAATGAAAGGCAGAATCATTGGACGTGAGGGAAGGAATATCCGGACTCTGGAAACAATGACGGGTGTAAATCTGATTATTGATGATACTCCGGAGGCTGTAGTGCTTTCCGGGTTTGACGGTGTCAGGAGAGAGATTGCAAGGATTGCGCTTGAAAAGCTGATTGTGGATGGAAGAATTCATCCGGCCAGAATAGAGGAAATGGTGGAGAAGGCTCAGAAAGAAGTAGAGTCTATGATTCGCGAGGAAGGCGAGGCTGCAACTCTTGAGGTTGGTGTTCATGGAATTCATCCTGAGCTGATTCGTTTATTGGGAAGGATGAAGTTCAGAACCAGTTATGGACAGAATGCGCTAAAACATTCCATTGAGGTTGCACATCTTGTTGGTCTGCTGGCAGGGGAAATTGGCGTTGATGTCAGGACTGCAAAAAGAGCTGGTCTGCTGCATGATATCGGAAAATCCGTTGATCAGGAGATGGAAGGAACGCATGTCCAGATTGGTGCGGATTTATGCCGCAAATATAAAGAATCAGAGATAGTCGTCAATGCAGTAGAGGCGCATCATGGTGATGTTGAGCCACAGAGTCTGATTGCCTGTCTGGTACAGGCTGCTGACACGATTTCTGCAGCACGTCCGGGTGCACGCAGAGAAACATTAGAAACATATACAAACAGATTGAAACAGTTAGAAGATATTTCCAATAGTTTTAAAGGGGTTGAAAAATCATTTGCAATTCAGGCGGGCCGAGAAGTACGTGTTATGGTTGTGCCTGATAAGGTATCGGATGATGATATGGTATTGCTGGCAAGAGATATTTCAAAGCGGATTGAGGAAGAATTAAAATATCCGGGTCAGATTAAAGTTAATGTAATTCGCGAATCCAGAGTGACTGATTATGCGAAATAATCACAATGCGTTTAACATGGACAAAAGGAGTCGTTTTATACGGCTCCTTTTTTGGAGATTTTATATGGTAATATTACGGGAAAGACAGGAAACAAAAAAGGAAGCATTTGCAGAAAAAATGGCGGTCAGGGAATATGGTGTCCGGGAAAAGGAAGATAACTTCTGCATCCGGCAGGTCCGTAAGCTTGGTTTTGCTGTTGATATTGGAACAACAACAGTAGTTGTGGCGGGATTTGCATTTTTGAAAGAGGATGCATTTTTTAATAATGGAAACGAAAAAGATGGCGGCGGGTCTGCCGCAGGTTCCGGCAGGGCATCTGTGATATGTATTGGAAAAAAATCTGCACTGAATGCGCAGGCAGAGCTTGGAAAGGATGTCATGATGAGAATTATGCATGCTCTTTCCGGAAAACAGGAAAAACTCCGGAAACTGGTTGTAGAACAGGTGGAAACTCTTGCGTGCAGTATTCTTGAAGAAGCAGGGCTTTTGGAAGAAACAGAAATAAAAAAGATGGAGACAGAGTTTGTTGTGGTTGGAAATACGACCATGTGCCATTTGTTTTTGGGGGCAGATGTGAATGGTTTAAAGGGAGCACCATTTCAGATGGCATATCATGGGAACCAGACGTTGTCCGGAAAAGAAACCGGCTGTTCTTTTTTTAAGGAGGCAGCTTTTTTTATATTATCAGGAATTGCTGCACATGTGGGGGCAGATGCGCTTTCTGTTTTTTGTGAAACAGGGATGAAGCAGGAGGATAAGGTGCTCCTGGCTGTGGATTTGGGAACGAACGCAGAAATCCTGTTGAGCAAAAAGGGGGAGCTTTGGTGCTGTTCTGCTGCCGCAGGCCCTGCCTTTGAGGGAAGGGGCATTTCTGCGGGAAGGACTAGCGGCAAGGGAGTCATTTCCGGTGTGAAAATGGCAGCACATACCGGAAATATGATTTTGGAATATCCTGCGGGGGAACCGGTTGGAGGAATCTGTGGTTCCGGGCTTATTGACCTTTTAGCGGGGCTTAGGAGCATTGGACTGATATCGGAGGACGGATATCTTTTTACAAAGGCGGAGGCAGAGAAAAAGAAAAGCCTGTTGAAATGGCTTGATTATCTTGAACAGGGAGAGCAGGGAGAACATGCTTTTTTGATTTATGGTGGAGAAAAAAAACTGTATCTGACACAGGAAGATATCAGGAATCTCCAGCTGGCAAAAGGTGCAATCGGTGCAGCGGTATCTGTGCTCCTGCATGAGAACGGACTTAAAACGGAGAACATAGATGGCCTTTTTTTGGCAGGAGTTTTGGGGAGCAGCATTCGGATAAAAAATGCCATGCAGATTGGGCTGATACCGGAAATGGAAACAAAAAAAGTGATCCCTGTTGGAAATGCAGCATTGGATGGTGCGGTCCGTCTTTTGCTTCGCCCGGAACTCAGAAAAGAATGGGAAGAAACGGCAAAGGAGGTCACTCATCTGGAGCTGGCAGGAAGAAAAGATTTTTCATCATTTTTTATGAAATTTTTGGGAATGGATAGTAAATTTTCATAAAATATGTTATAATTTATCTATATGCGAAAATTTCAAGGAATGAAAATAAATCAAATCTTAAAACTGAGGAAACGTAGAATAATAATTTATTCACTTTTTCCAGCAAAGCACTATTTGTATACGTGCTTTACAGGAAAAATAGGCGAATTCAATGATTTACAATTCATAAGGGAAAAATTTATTAGGAAAAATGGAGGACGGAAAAATGCGGCTGGGATTTATTGGAGCAGGCAACATGGCACAGGCAATCATAGGGGGAGTGTTAAAAGCGGGGCTGATTCCGAAAGAGGAAATCATTGCGTCAGATGTGATGTCGGAAACAGCGGAAAAAGTAAAGGAAAAATTTGGGATCCATACGACTACAGACAATAAAGATGTGGCAAAGGCAGACATTATTTTTCTTGCCATTAAACCGGTATTTTGTGAAGATGCGATAAAGAGCATTCGTGATGATGTTAGGGAAGACCAGGTGATTGTTTCTATTGTGGCGGGAAAGACGCTGGACTGGCTGACAGGGGCTTTTGGAGGAAAGAAAAAAATAGTACGTACCATGCCAAATACACCGGCACTGGTGGGCGAAGGAATTACTGCAGTCTGTCCAAATGAAAATGTGACAGAGGAGGAGTTAGGTTCGGTATGTCAGATTCTGACAAGCTTTGGAAAAAAAGAAGTGATTCCGGAACGTCTGATGGATGCCGTAGTGGCAGTCAGTGGCAGTTCACCGGCATATGTGTTCATGATGATTGAGGCAATGGCAGACGCAGCAGTAGCGGAAGGAATGCCAAGAGCACAGGCATATCAGTTTGCAGCACAGTCCGTACTTGGAAGCGCAAAAATGGTTCTGGAAACAGGAAAGCATCCGGCAGAATTAAAGGATATGGTCTGTTCACCGGCAGGCACGACCATTGATGCAGTGAAGGTTCTGGAGGAAAAAGGATTCCGGAGCGCATTGATGGAGGCAATGCATTCCTGTGCTGAAAAATCCAGAAATTTATAGATTCTTCATTTTCAGATTCGCTCCGAAAAGCATGGACAAATAGAAGAAGTTGTTATTTACAGATTATAATTAAGAAATTGGTTCATGAAGAAAAAATCCTGTCATAGTTATATTAGTGTATGGAAAATTTTTTGAAGGTCGAAACGCTATGGCAAAGAGAAAACGGTTTCGTCTGCTGGTATTCTTTTTAGCAGCAGTTCTTTTTGGGGAGACATATTTTTTTACAGAAAAAAGAGAGGTACTTTTTGGGGAAGTACAGCTTTTGGAACAGATGAAGGGAGAATGTTCTGGAAAAGAAA
>CADBMP010000014.1 GCA_902795775.1 uncultured Lachnospiraceae bacterium
GCAGCACTTCCTGAATGCCTGTGATGAAATGGGACTTCTTGTATTTACGGAAATTCCAGGATGGCAGCACATTGGAAATAAAAGATGGCAGGATATTGCCCTTGACAATGTGAAGGAGATGATTCTGCAGAACAGGAACCACCCGTCCATTATCCTGTGGGGAGTACGCATCAACGAATCCACGGATAACAATGAATTATATTCCAGAACAAATTCACTTGCCCATGAGCTGGATCCCACAAGACCCACAACAGGCGTCCGGTATCTGGAAAAAAGTGAGCTTTTAGAAGATGTTTATGCGTACAATGACTTTTCCTATACCGGAAAAGAAAAAAAGCCGGTCCGTCCTAAGAAAAAAGTGTCACCGGACCAGAAAAAACCATATTTTATTTCTGAATTTAACGGACATATGTATCCGACGAAAATGTGGGATAATGAAGCGCACCGTTTAAAGCACGCTATGAGGTATGCAGAAATTTTAGAAACAGTGTATGAACATGATGAAATCTTAGGATGCTTTGGCTGGTGCATGTTCGATTACCAGACACACAAAGATTTTGGCAGCGGTGACAGAATCTGCTATCATGGGGTTCTGGATATGTACCGGAATCCAAAGTTAGCTGCTGCTGTTTACCGTTCCCAGCAGGAAAATGATGATTTCCTGATGCTTTCCTCCAACATGGATATTGGAGAACATGCCGGCGGAAACATCGGTACTGTGGTCGCCTTTACAAATGCCGACTGTATCCGGCTCTATAAAAACGATATTTTTGTGCGGGAATTCAGGGCAGGCGAAGGCTTTCTTTCATCAAAAAAACAAATGGATATGAAGACCAGGCGGATGCCTCATCCTCCTGTCTGCATTGATGATTTTATTGGAGAACTCCTCATTACCCAGGAGGGATACGAACCAAAGCTTGCAGCAAAGGTGAAGGACTGCTTAAATGCCATTCGGAAATACGGACAGGAGAGCCTGCCGCTAAGGTACAAATTAAAGCTTGGTACACTTATGCTTTTTAAGGGATTTACGTTTGAAAAAGGCGTGGAGCTGTTCGGAAAATATATCGGAAACTGGGGCGGCGAATCTACTGTTTACCGAATCGAAGCCATCCGGAACGACAAAGTATCTGCCATAAGCTGCAGACAGCCCGCCGATCAGGTAAAGGCAGAAATCAAAGTCAGCCACACCACACTGCTGGAAGAACAAACTTATGATGTGGCTGCGGTACGTATTATGGCTGTCGATATTTATGGAAATCATCTTCCGTATTATCAGGAACCTGTGGCAGTAATGGCTACAGGAAACATTGATGTCATAGGTCCTCCCCTGATTTCATTAAAGGGCGGTGCCGGCGGCTGTTACGTGCGGAGCATGGGAAAAAGCGGAAGAGGCAAGTTAATCATCAAAGTGGGCGGATTGGAAAAACAGGAAATCATCTTTCAGGTGGAATGTGAACCACAGAGCATGAAGGAATAAAACAAACCAGATTTCATATAGAAAGGGTGGGTGCCATGGAAAAACTAAAGCTGCACGAAAAGGTCGGATACGGCATTGGTGCAGTCGGTAAAGATATGGTCTATATGCTGACTGCTTCTTATGTCATGTATTATTATCAGGATCTTTTAGGACTGTCCTCCGCATTTGTGGGACTGATTTTAATGATTGCCAGAATATTTGATGCCGTCAATGATCCCATTATGGGAATGCTGGTGGCAAAGACAAAAACAAAATGGGGCAGGTTCCGCCCCTGGATTTTTTCCGGTACATTGATCAACGCATTTATCACCTACGGACTGTTTGCCGTTCCGGGCTGGTGCACCGGGAAAAGCTTAATGGCCTGGTTCGCCATCGTTTATATTTTCTGGGGCATGAGCTACACGCTGATGGATATTCCATACTGGTCCATGATTCCTGCCCTTACAAATACAAGCAAAGACCGGGAGAATATGTCTACCATCGGGCGAAGCTGTGCAGGTGTCGGAAGTGCGCTGATTACTGTGTTTACCATGATTCTTGTGCCGAGAATCGGGGAGGCATTCGCTTCCGGAAAGGGAAAAGGATTTCAGGAGCGTATTGGTTTCCAGTGGTTCGGGCTGATGATTGCCGTCATTTTTATTGTGGCAGAAATCATCTGCTGTATCAATGTAAAGGAGAAAAAACTGATTACTACAGATTCCCCTTCCATTAAAGAGATGTTTTCCGCACTTCTTCATAACGACCAGGCAATCACTGTTGTGATTACGATTGCCCTTGTGAATACGGCACTTTACATTACCAGCAATCTTTTGATCTACTTTTTTAAATATGATTATGGGACAAAAAGCTGGAATGATGCATACGCCATCTTCAATACTTTTGGCGGTGCCATCCAGATTCTTGCCATGATGCTGTTCCTGCCGCTCCTGCGCAGGAAACTCAGCGTGCTGTCCTGCTTTAAATTCGGGCTTCTGATGAGCATTTCCGGTTATGCGGTCCTGCTCCTTATGTGCTTTTTAGGTCTTGCCGGAAATGTGTACTTCCTTCTGGTTCCCGGATTTATGGTGTTTGCAGGAAACGGTATTTTAACGGTGCTTACGACCCTCCTGCTTGCAAATACCTGTGACTATGGTGAACTAAAGAACGGACACAGGGAGGAAAGCGTCATCTTTTCCATGCAGACCTTTGTGGTAAAGCTGGCTTCTGGAATTGCAGCCTTTGTCACCGGAATCGGAATTGGCGTGATTGGGCTGGTAGGAAATAACAGCACCGAAGGAGAAATTGTGAAACAGTCCGCAGGGACGCTCATTGGACTGCGTGTGATCATGACGATTTTCCCGATCCTTTCACTCTGCACCGCATTCTTCTTTTTCTTCCGGAAATATATTCTGACAGAAGAGAAGCTTCTGGAAATTCAGGAGAAATTAAAGAAACGTTCGTAGCTTAATTCATATTTTCTAACAGCTTGGAAAATATCTGCCGAATAACAAACAGAGTCCGGCTAAGAATTGTTTAGAAAAAAGTAACTATTCAGCCTTCCTATGAATCCATATAGATTTTTTACTGAAAACTTGTTTTCAAGTGAAAATCTATATGGATTCATAAGGTGTGATGATAGTCACACCCCAAATATCCCTCAAAAAATTTGATGTAATCAAATTTTTTGAGGGATATTTGGGGAAGGCTGAACTGTTACAGAAAAAAGGAGAAATTTCACATGGATGCAGTACATGAAATCATTGATATGGAAGAAGAATATTATAATTTACCGGATAGAATACAGGCAGAACTGATTGACGGGGTATTGATCTATAATCAGGCTGCACCTTTGTTACTTATTACTTTTCCATATTCTGCAGATACCGTTTCCGGTATTTCACACCGGCATAATCCATAATCTTTCTGTAATAATACGGATTGCCCATTCCCCCGACCAGTCCGACCAAAGGAAATGACTGTACAAATTTCATGACCAGCATATCCATGGCAAACACCTCTGCGGTTTTTTCCATCTGCCGTTTTAAATCTTCCTCCGAAGGCTCCGATACCACATTCTGAAGGAAAATCTCCACTTCCCCATTTTCCTTTTCCCAATCCTCCCCCGTCAGCAAGGAGGTTTCCATCAGCTTCAGGATAAACACTTTTTCTAACTCATCCTCATAATCAAATCCATACTTTGCCGCAGTTTGGTAAACTCCCCGGAACAGCATTCCCACAAAAAGCACAATATCCGGCAACCCAATCCCAAGAATACCTAAGCCCGCTCCTTCCACAAATGCTGCTGCCGTATTTGCAAATTCACTTTTCCGCACCGTACTATGAAGTGCCTGAAAATCCTTTCTTTTTCCACGTTCTCGGATTGCATAATCATGTATCTTATGCTCCTTTGAAATTTCTTCCTTGTGATAACTTTTTTCAATCACAGACGTTCCTTTTGTAAACACCATCTCAAATGCCTTAACAAACGCCTTCTCTAAGCTCTCCCTGACTTTCCCCGGTATTTTTTTCTCCAAACCGTCTTTCCAGCCGCTTTTTTTCTTCTGCATTGCTTTCCTGCGAAGCTTATCTTCTTTTTTCAGGACAGAAGCCCATTCCTTCTCTAACTCTTTTTTCATTACCATTACTCCTTGCTATTTCATCATTTTCTACGCACAACAGAGTTTGCTGCTTTTGCAAACTCCCAATGGCTCATGCGAAGCATGAGACTATTATACCATA
>CADBMP010000015.1 GCA_902795775.1 uncultured Lachnospiraceae bacterium
ACATTACAGACTTTAAAATATGATAAAACGGGTGTGGCGGATGCGGTTGAACAGCTTTTTTTCGGGTGCAGTGACAGGAAAGTCTGCATCATTGACCTGGAAAGAACGGGAACGTTGAACATCAGCATAGAATTTACCTGTACCCGTGGGGAAATTTCACCGGTCAATTATGCCATGATGACCGGTGGGGATACCGCCAGTGAGTCATACCGGAACCCGAAAACATGGACGTTATATGGTGAAAAAAACGGAAGCCGGGTAACGTTGGATCATCAGGAGGACGGGGGGCTTCCGGCTGAAAATAAAAAGGTGAAGGTTTTTCCTTTGGAGCTGAACGGAGCTTCTTACAGTAAATTTGTGCTGGAGATAACAGCGGTTACAGGGGAACATCATGATAATCAGCGTCAGATGCAGCTTGCGGAATTCTATTTCAATGACCTTACAGCAGTGCCGACACCAACACCGACACCTGCACCGGTGGCACAAGTTGGGGGAAATAATTATTCTAATTTTTCGTCTGCAGTTTCTGCATGGAAAAATGCAGATGATGGAACTGTCTTAAAACTGTTAAAGGATGTGACCATAAGCAGTCCTGTGGAGGTTTTGGGAACCAAAAAGCTTGACCTGGCGTGAATGTGACAATACAGAAGGCTGATGCGGATGCAGGAGAAGTTCCGTTGGCAGTAACTGGTCTGGCCTATGATGGAGAAGAAAAAGCTCTGGTGACAGAAGGAAAATCAGAAAATGGTATTTATCAGTACCGTCTGGGACCAGTGGGCGAATGGTCAGAAATGGTTCCATCTGTGAAGGAGGCAGGTTTTTATACGGTATATTTTTATCTGAAAGGAGATAAAAATCATAAGGATGCCGGCAGTGAAGGAGCACCAAAGGGAAGTATCAGTATCATTATTTCTTCACCTGAGATTTCGACGCTTTCTGGAAGGGTGTTTCAGGCAGATGGTGCGACTGGAAGAGAAGGCATACTGGTGCGCCTGATGAAAGGAAACGAAGAAGTAGTAAAAACGATGACTTCTGAAGAGGGCAGATATCAGTTTGCAGCTGAAAACGGTTTTTATAATCTGGTAGTGGAATGGGAAAACTCTGGAACGAAGGAGGAAGTGCTGACAAAGACGTTATTCCTGAAGCTTGAAGGGGATATGGAACGGGATGTTGTCCTGCCGTCCGGAGAAGTAAGCTCCATTTTGGAAATTGGGGAAAATACAAGGGCTGTTGTGGCAGGAGGTCTTGATGAGGAAGCGGAAGAAATCCAAAATGAAAATGGTGGTAAGGAAGTGACAGTCACCATGTCGGTAGAGGAAAAAGAAGAAAAAGCAGCGAATGGCTCTGATGAAATCAAAGAACTTGCAGCTGACAAAAAGTTAGAATTTTTTGACATTACGGTACAGAAACATGAAGGTACAGACAGAAAAAAATGATGGGGAAATTTCTTTTAAAGATATCCCGAAGGGAGAATATGAACTGACGGTGAAGTGGACAGATGGAAAAGAAAATACCCTGAAGATACCGTTAGAAGTAAAGTAATGGCAGATGGTGCCTGCGGACGGTGGTGTCTGTTCGCAGGTATTGTTTATGTACACGCCCGCATAGAGAAATTAGCTGCCTTCGGCAGCAATGTGGGCGGTGAAAACGTGTAGGAGATAAAGAACCTATCTTTTACGCAATATAAGATATCCAGAGAAAGGAAAGGAGAAATAAAAATGGGAGGTTCTGGTATTCAAATTGATAAAAATGAATTGAGGAAAATTATGGAGGAAGGAGGCGGAAAAACAGGACATGTACGAAAAAAAGAGTCTCTGACCCCTGCAGGGATTGCGCTCAGGGTACTGACGGTCATTATCGTCATAGCTTATTATGTGGTGCTTTTTTTCGGAAAGCAGTTTCTGCCTGAGAATAACCGGATTCTTCTTAGTATGGATGTTTTTTCGGATATAGAAAAGCCAATCCAGACAGTCAGGATGTTAAGTCTGGCAATTATAACGCTGAGCGTCAGCAAGGTTCTCCGCATGCTCATCATAACTGCATCAAAAAATTCAGCACTGACCAGACGGACAGGCGTGGCGGTCATTGAGCTGTTTGCGAATTTTGTGAAATATCTGGCGGTGCTCATTCTGGTCTTTCTGATTCTGAATGCAGCAGGGGTAGACACAGCAGAACTTTTGGCAGGTCTTGGAATTTTGGGACTGGTACTTGGTCTGGGCGTGACAAGCCTTGTAGAAGATATTGTAGCGGGAGTATTTATTATTGCAGAGCGTCTGTTTGATGTGGGGGACGTGGTCGTTGTGAACGAATTTCGCGGTACCATCATATCCATTGGTATCCGTTCCACGCAGATTGAAGATGAAGGTGGAGATATCCTGATCCTTAGAAACTCTGCTATAGAAGATCTGGTCAATATGACGAACCGGCTTTCCTTTGCCATTTGTGATATCCCTGTGGCTCCGGAGGAATCTGTGGAGCGGATAGAGGAACTTTTGGAACCCGCACTTAAGGAAATGGAGGAGAAGATTCCGGAGATTGAAAAAGGACCTTATTATCTGGGGATTTCTGAGATGGATGCAGATGCAATGATCATGACTTTTGTGGCGGCATGTCACGAAGATTACAAGTATGGTATCCAAAGAAAGATAAACAGGGAAATAAAAATTTTGTTTGACCGGAATGGAATCAAGCTGGGAGAGATTGATGATGATGATGAATAGGAGGTGCGTGTCCTATGAAAAGTGGGCAGTTTAACCGGAGAACATTAAGAAATTCCATGAGTGGAAAAGGACGCAGTTCAGATAATGAATACAATAAAGTGTACTTCCGTAAACGGGAATACAAGCAGCCGGAACAGTTTTCCGGGAAAAAGACAAAGGAATATTACCGGGCTTCTGAGACAAGGGATGCGACAAAAACCTCAACAAAATCTTCAAAGGAACGTTCTTCAAAGGACAGCTCTGCAAATGACAGGACAATGAAGCAGAAAACGCAGACGAAGATGGCAAATAACATGGTCA
>CADBMP010000016.1 GCA_902795775.1 uncultured Lachnospiraceae bacterium
ACCGAGGTACAGCGAGGCTTTCTGACGCCGTAATCGGAAAAATAGACAAGCAAGATGTTCAAGTTAATTATTTACAGTTCCTAAGGGCATGGGACCTCTTGGCAAAGGAAAGACAGTGAAAATCAACAAATAGTGATGCATGAAAAACGTGAAACGCCAAAAAGAGGATAGAGCCAAACGGTCCTATCCTCTTTGTTCTATTACTCCAGCCATGCTTTGTAGAATTACTTAATCTTCACAGCCTTTACACTTCCCCAGTTTCCATATGCGGTAAAATATCCGTTAATTTTCTTTGCCACCTGACACTTCAGCTTTATCGTCCCTTTTACGGAAGCAGCTGTCTTTCCGCCCTTGACAAGCCTTAAATTCCCGGAAGTCTTGTTATACAGGTAATTCGGGCAGCTCGTTCCATAAAGATTGAAATTATAAGACGAAGCCCCTTTTACCTTTTTCACCGTAATCGTCCCTCTTGCCGCATAATATGTATATTTTTCCCTTCTTTCATTCCACTTTCCAGAATTATAGATAAGCGTTCCTGTTTCCTTGGAAATTTTGATGTTCTTCACGCTCTTAATGACAGGCTTTGCAGATGGTGCCGTACCTATCTTAAACTCCTTGCTCATGGCACTTTCCGTATCCGTTGCCTTATCATAATTGGTCAGCTTGATGTTGTAATTTGTATTCGCCTTCAGCCCGGAAATGGTAAACCTCGTATCCGATGTGATCCTCCCGCCCGGTGTGTAAGTTTTGTATAGCGAATATTTGCTTCCCTTCTTTATATAAATCCTCACAGAATCCGCAGCTGATTCAGAATTTGCATTTCCAATATGCACACTGGCACTGTTTACGGTACCGGTTCCTCCAATGTCCAAAATGTCTCTCGGGATAAGGGAAACCTTATAGCTGTCCACGTTTTCCCCTCTTTCATCCACCAGCTTCACTGTCCTGTTTCCAAATTTTCCGGTCAGGTCAAGACCCGACGTCTCACCTCCCAATGTATTTGCATCTCTGCTGAAAAAGCTCTTGTCGTAATCTAAGGATACAATGTGCCCATCTGCATCCTCCGGCAAAAATCCCATGATATTATTGATAACATTTAATGACGCTTTTCCTTCGGTTATTTTAATATTTTTTGGATCCTTGAAACCACCTGCACTTAACACTACACTTTCGATTGGCTTATACGGGCGCAGAAGGAAACTTTCAAAACCTTTCTCCTCATTTGCTTTCCCTATATCGCCATTACAGATCATGTAATATGTTCCGGCTTCATAAAAGGAAAGCTTTGCCACGCCATCCTTGATGCTATGCTCCGTAGAATAATATATCTTTGTCGTATTCGTTGGGACAAAGATGTTTTCATCTAATGCATAAAACGGATACATACCGGAAGAAGCCCTTGATTCCTCGTATGCAGATGCATCATAAAAATTCTTTCCGCTCAGGGCATCGGTCACACCATCTTCCTTTCTGAAATAAAAATAATCCGTATCATATTTTGGCTTGAAGATGATGGTAGATGGCTCCGTAATGGTGAATTTGTACCATGTTTCTTCATACCTGTTCGCCCCTGCCGGAATGACCACCGGCTGCTCCGTTGTCACACCAGTCAGGTCATACGCACTGGCTGCGTCACTATAAGTGGTAAATGCCCTGTAACTAACCGTAAGGGAAAGCGTAGAATTTGCGCCGCCAACCCGGAACGTAAATGGTACATTCGCTGTCACTGCTGTTTCTTCCGTTGTGGAGTACCGCTCTGCACCGGAACCCTTATAAGCAGTACCACTATTTGGATTAAGCAATACTCCCCCGTCTTTTGCAAAAGTAATGGAGAAATATGCCGCACCGCCGTTCGTCTTTACAGAAACCGTATAATCCCCATACTCAGAAAGTGTCAGGATATATGGAGCTCCAGATGTTCCTGTCCCTCCTGACGGCACCGCTTCTGCGGCATTTGCTGCATTTGTACCCAGCAAAATTCCACAGCAAAGCACAAAAAATAAAACCAGTCTTTTTACAATTTTCTTCATTCAACATGCCTCCTTATAAATGTTATAGTGTTTCCGTTTTCCATATCATTTCATAAAAATATTGAACAGATGATGGTTCCCTGAGTTCCAACATTTCTTAACAAAATGACACTACTATTATAACATGACAAAAAATATCTGACAACATATTACTGGTATATCGGTTTTTAATAACTGTGTGAAGCATAACGGAACCGTAATGCCTCCCTATTCTGTATCCGGTTCCTTTTTCTGCATTTCATACATGGCTTCCAGATATCCTTCCAGTCTTCTTTTGCCGTCATTTTCCAAATGCTGATATTTTTCTATCATGACCTGCTCCTTTGAACCCTTGCGGAACATGACATATTCCGGTTCCTGATGTTTCCTCTGCATCTTATTCTCTGTCCCTAACAACAATTCATAAGGCGACACTCCAAGCACATCACAGATAATCATGATTTTGTCAGCAGACGGGTTCGTTCCCTTCCGCCGCCAGTCGCTCACCGTACTCTGTGAAATACCTGTTTTTTCCGCAAACTCCTTCTGGGAAATATTTTTTTCTTTCATATAACTGTAAATCCGTTCACTAATCAGCATAAATACCTCCCTGCCATTGCCTGGCTTCTATCCCCTGCCCATTAGTCATATGCCATTCCTACACGATAATAATGGTCCAGTCCAGCCTGTTTTAAGGCACCCTTTTTGTATGAATACTTAAAATACGTACTTTTTGTTACCGAGGTGCTTTCTTTTTTGGCATATTTTTTATATTTTTTTAATACATTTGCCGGCCATTTCTGCCCGTACATATTGAAAAGCTGTTTGGAATCCAGAATATATAACACCGTTTTTTTCAACGATTTGTCATATGCGGAAAAAACAGAAAGGTATCCGGTTGTCTGGTACGATTTCAGTTTTTTTAACTGCGAAGTGCCTATATACTGATAAATTTCAGCCCCGCCCTCTGCATAATCCTCATCTCCATAAAGCAGAATTCCAAAGCAGGTCCCACGTACCTTTATGGTATAAAAAGATACATTTACAAGAATCCCGGAAACTTTCCGGTCAATCCTTAACTTCTTATTGATTTTCAGCCTTACCCTTGCAGACCTGTAATCTTTTGCAAGCTTTAGTGACATTTTTAACGTCTCTTCTTTTCCATCCCCATTAAAATCTTTTTTCACCGTACTTTTGCACTCCTGAAAATCATCCACACAGATTTCCGCAAGTTTGTTCCCCGGTTCTCCCTTATAAGGCCTTGCTATTTTTTCATTGTTATACTTCGTATCATAATAATCCTTTGCCCATGCATCTGTAACAGTCCCGAATACCGACAATGCACACAGGCAGATAACTGCTGCATTTTTTAAGCTCTTTTTAAACATCTGACCCATCATAAATTTTCCTTCCTTTCTTCTTTCATTTTTGCACTCCACACGTTCGTGTTCATGCATATTTACGGCAGGCACATATCCTGTGCGGCCACAATCCTGTTTATACGATATGATAACATAATTACGTAATAAAATCAATTCTTAATAAAACAAAAACTTCATTTTTATTTCTAACATCATCTTGCCAAATAAAATTCAGCGTAGTAAAATAATTATCATAAAGAGTACATTATTTATGTACTTCTAAACTACACAATATGCAATCTATACTGTTTACAGGCCTCATACTGTCCAACCCGTATTTTTTAATACGAATACATCAATCGTGTTTGGCTCTCCGGCGGTCACAGGCCCAGCCCGTATTTTTTAATACGAATGGCTTTCACTGTAAACAGTCACAAAAAACGGGAACATCATCACTGTAATGTATCGACATAATATTTTTGCGCAGAAGGGAGATTACAGAATGAAAAGTACAGGAATCATACGAAAATTAGACGAGCTTGGCCGGATAACCATACCGATTGAGCTTCGTCGTTCTTTGGGAATTTTAGACCGGGACTCCATAGAAATCATTTTAGACGATGAACAGATCATCTTAAAAAAATATAGTTCACAAGACATTTTTACCGGGGATACAGAAAATCTGATTGAATACCACGGCAAAATGGTTTCAAAAAAATCAATTACGGAAATGGCAAAGATTGCCGGTATCATTCCAAAATAAAAATGGCGAACATAAAAAGAAAGGAATGCAGCTTATGAATGAATTGATTGAAAAACTAACAAAATGGGTAGAAAAAAGCAGCAATATTGTTTTCTTTGGCGGAGCCGGCGTCAGCACCGAAAGCGGCATTCCTGATTTCAGAAGTGTAGACGGCCTTTATCATCAAAAATATTCCTATCCGCCGGAAACTATACTCAGCCATACCTTTTTTTTACAGAAGACGGAAGAATTTTTTGACTTTTATCGTGATAAAATGATATATCCGGCTGCCAGCCCGAACACCACACATGAAAAGCTTGCCGAATGGGAAAAAGCAGGAAAGCTTTCCGGAATCGTAACACAAAATATTGATGGACTTCATCAGATGGCAGGCAGTAAAAAAGTGTTTGAACTGCATGGCTCCATTCACAGGAACTACTGCATGAAATGCCGTAAATTCTACTCCCTGGAAGAAATCATGAACAGCACCGGAATCCCTTTGTGCAAAGAATGCGGCGGAATCATCAAGCCTGACGTGGTCCTCTATGAAGAAGGCCTGGACAGCGAAGTCATTGACCAATCTGTACGCGCAATCTCCTCTGCAGATTTAATGATTGTCGGCGGTACCTCTTTATCTGTTTATCCGGCCGCAGGCATGCTGCAATATTTTCAGGGGGAGCATCTGGTTCTGATCAATAAATCCCCGACTCCATACGATAAAAATGCTGATTTATGTATTCAGGCAGGATTAGGTGAAGTATTTTCAAGACTTCCTTAAAAAACAGCCGCCCGGACAGGAACCAAAAACCAACAAAAATGGCTTGTTCCTCCGGGCGTTTTTCTCCTTTTACTCATTATGGGCTTCTTTCGTTTCCGCCGGAAGCTCATAATATTTTTTCATCTTCTTTCCATCCCCGAACACATAATTATAATTTATCATAGAATAAGTATGCAACAGGTTCTTCACTTCTTCATCCGTTTCTCCCTCCTCCGAAGAATAATGCAGCAGTTTTCCCTGTGCATCATAACAGCCGGATGCACTGATTACAGGGACTTTTTTCTGAAGCTCCAGCAGATACTCGTAAAACGGAGTCAGCTTTAACCCTGCTGTTTTCAAAAAAAGTGCGGACAGATAATTCAGGGATGTTTTTTCCACCGTCTGTTCCGGGATATCAAAATTTGCCCAGATCAAAAACGGAACCTCATGTTTTGCCATGACCTCTTTGTCAGAAAAAAGATCCGGCACTTTTCCCATGACTTCTTTATAAAAATCATCCGGCAGATGTGGCTGATGGTCCCCGAACATCAAAATCATGGTCGGTTCTGAAACTTTTGAAAAATAAGTCACAAGCTGCTCCAATGCCTGATCGGACATATGCATGAGCGACAAATACTGTCTGGTCTGAAAATCCGCAATAAAATTTTTTACGGAAACCGGCTCTTTGAATATATACTCCCTGTTATCATAGGCATTATGATTCTGCATGGTCACATTGAACACGCACAGGGAAGTCCCTTTCTTCTTTTTTTCATAGAGCTCCTCAATCTTTTTATAATCCTCAGCATCTCCTATGTAATTGCGCACCAGATTTTCTCCGGAAAAATCCGGCAGGGACAAAAACCGGTCAAAGCCCAAAAGAGGATAAACGCGGTTTCTGTTATAACCGGACGGATTGTAAGGATGAACTGCGACTGCTTCCCCATAGCCCTGTTTTTTGAGATTCCAAATCAACGACGGCATGTAATCATCAATGTACTGCAGATAAGCACTTCCCGGAAGAAATAATTTAGAACAGCCGGTCAAAAACTCAAATTCGGAATTTGCCGTATATCCCCCATAGACCGAAGAATAGGCAGTACCCTTGATCGTGTTTTCCTTTAGGCTGTCATAAAATTTCATCACCTCCGGCTGCGTCTCAAGCTCTCCGAGTACCCTTAAATCAGAATAGGATTCATTCATAATCATAATCAGATTCGGATGTGTGGGCGTCGGCTCCTCCGACACTGTTTCCCCGGCGTCTGTTTCTGATACATATCCGGAAAGCTCCGTTTCCACTGCTTCTTCAGAATATCCTTCCGGCTTTGAAACACCTGCTTTTCCCGCATTGGAAACAAAATAGAGGACATATCCGTAATCCCTCATTCCAATACTATGGTCCCAGCTAAGCGAGCTGACTCCCCGAAAAAAAGTACCGTCAAAATTAATCCATAAAAAAAACAGGGAACTAAATGCCATTCCGCCCAGGGATATGAAAAGAAATTTTATATTCTTATACGAATGCTTCCGCTTTGGAAGACCAAAAAATATTCCCGCTAAAAAGAGAAGGGAAAGGACCGTCAGGCCAATAAATTCTGCTGAAATATCATAATGATATCCCCCTGCCACTCCCGCTGCAGTCTTTACCGCATAAAAATCCATAAATACAATCCCATATCCCCGGAAGCTGATGATAAAATAATTTGCAATTCCAAGAATCAGGTAAAAAAGCCCGGATAAAAAAAGTGCCGGCCTGACTGCATGAAAAATTCCCACCAGAAACAAATTTCCCGCTGCAATCAGCAATACATTTTTTAAAAGAATCTCTACGTTATAATTCATGCTCTGCGGATTAATGAAAAGTTCCAAAAACAAAAATTCCAAAAACGCCGCCAGTATAAAAAACACAATCTGATAAATGACATGCTGCTTCACTTTCTGATAAGCTGCACCAAGTTTTTTAAGAAAACTCTGTTCTTTTTTTTGTTCTGTTTCCTGCTCTGTTTCCCGTTCCGTTTCCTGCTCTGTTTCCTGATACTGTACCTTTGAATGTTCGTTTTCCATTTTTTTACCTCAAAAAGTTACGGCTATCCACAATACCATCAGGTATCCAAAATAACCGTAACCTATTATTATCCTTGATTTATTTTGCTTTAGCGGAAGAAATCCCAAAGACTGCCAAAATCATCATAGTCATCGCTGTTTCCTCTGTTGTTGTCCCTGTTTTCTCCGTTGTTCCCCCTGTCATTGTTCCTTTCGTCCTGCCCGTCTCCGTCCTGCTGACCGGAATCCTGGCTTTCTCCGGTATTATCGGTCAGGCCATCTGTAGAATGCACGCCCTGAAGCTTAACCGTCACCGTCTTTTCTTTATATTCTCCATCAAAGCTTCTTTGATACGTAATCTTTACTTCTGTCCCAATGCGGTAACTGTTCACCTTATCCCGCAGGCTCTCCATGGTAGTGACCTGCATATTGTTCACAGCGGTTATGATATCATTCTCCTTAATCCCGGCTAAATCTGCCGCACCTCCTTTGGAAACTTCCTTTACATACACCCCAAGAGGTACATTGTACACAGTTGCGGCCTCGGAAACTGTCGTTCCTGAAATTCCCAGATACCCCTTTTCGCTGTCCTTTAAAATCTCACGATTCATCAGATCATCAATAATCGGTGTAGCAACAGAAATTGGAATGGCATATCCCACGCCCTCCACCTGTGAGCTGGCAATTTTTGCCGAATTGATTCCAATGACCTGCCCCTGCATATTAATCAGGGCACCGCCGCTATTACCCGGATTAATGGCTGCATCTGTCTGAATGGCCTTAATCTTGTTTCCTGCAGAGCCATCCTCTGACTCCTCTGTAATCTCACGATCCTTTGCACTAATGTATCCGACAGTAACAGATTGTCCGTATCCTAATGCATTTCCAATGGCAACGACCATTTCACCAACTTTTGCCTTGTCTGAATCTCCCAGATCAGCCACCCTGATTTTTTCTATGGTCGATTTCTTTATGTCTGCCATTTTTACTGCTGCCACCGCAAGATCATTTGCTGCATCAGACCCTTTTTCAGATGCCTCGTATATTTCTCCGTCAAAGAACTGTACAGAAATGGTTTTTGCTTTTGAAATTACATGGTTATTTGTGGCAATCAGAAGCTCCTTTTCATTTTTCCCGACAATAAAACCGGTTCCTGCACTTGTTGTATCCCTGCCGGCATAATACTGTCCAAACAAATCATAATAAGCCGTCCCTTTTGTGGTACTGGTAATTGCCACCACCGCAGGCATCATCTGCTCCACAATGGAAGAAACATCTGTAACCCCTGGCTGTGTCGGTATCTGTGTCTGTGGAATGTTTTTCTGTTCTTCTTTTGCGGTGTTATTTTCAGAATCCGTTGTCTTTTTAATGACCTCTGAACCATTTGCCATGCTTTCTTTCTTTACGCCGTAATTTTCATGATACACATAATTCACACCAATAAAACAGGCACTTGCAATAATTCCAAATACTGCTGCACATGCTGCTGTGACTGCAAGCTTTTTTAAAAATGAAGATTCCTTTTTTTGTGCGGTATTCTTAAGAATTTCCGGCTCATCTGCCGCAAGTGCATCATAATACTTCGGCTGCTCCTGTTTTTCCTGCCTGTCATAATTCTTTGGCTGCTCCTGTTTTTCCTGTCCGTCATCATGCTTCGGAGACTCCTGTTTTTCCTGTCTGTCATCCTTCTCTGCATAATAATCGCCGGAGTGCGTACTTTCCCCTCCGCCATCCTTATATGAAAAGCTGTACGTTGTCTGCGCCGGTCTTTGGTATTCCCCGGAAATACGGTTGCCGTATTCTCCTGTATATCCTTCAAACGAAGCGTCCGTTTCTTTCTTAACAGATTCTTCTATAGCAGATTCTTCTATAGCAGGTTCTTCTGCCTTCTCCGGCTCCCCAAAAACGTTCATATTCTGTTCTTCATTTTTTTCTTCCATTGATACATCCTCCCATTTCTCCCAAAAAATAAATCCATGCTCCTGCTTTTTTTGAATATTTTTTCTGATTTCCGTACATTGTATTCATAAAGCGGTTGTTTTCTGTTATTAACCTAATGAAACAATCCATCTGGCCTCCGTTGGTGTCAAAACACTTCTTGACCCTGACATCATAATATTTAGAATATCAAAGAATTGTGTATAAGTTGTGAACACCTGGCTGTAAGAATTATCTTGCGATTTCACCCAAAAACATATATAATAATATTGTTTAGTTTTATGCTGATGAGGAGGGATATTTTGATAAAGGAAAATCAAAAACTATTAAATGTACTGAAAACAATTATTGATGCAATTATTATTGCATTTTCTTTTTTACTATCCTATCAGCTCAGATTTAATGATTACTGGAGTCCGCTGATCAAGCTGTCAATCATTCCGGCTCCGGTCGGATATGTAAAGCCGATCAATGATTATATGCGGATGCTCATTTTTTTGATTCCCTGTTATTTAATCATCTACCGGTACTTTGGCATGTACAATCCAAAACGGACAAGCGGAAGACGTGCTGAACTTTATTCGCTGGTAAAAGCCAATCTTTTGGGAACCCTTTACTGCTTTGCCGTCCTGTATATGCTGAAACAGCCGAACTTCGCACGATTATTTCTTTCCATTTTTGTCATTACCAATCTGGTCATTGATTACGCATTCCGGCTTGTCGTCATGAAAGTTCTCCGTTCCATGAGACGTTCCGGAATCAATATGAAGCATATATTATTAGTTGGATATAGCCGTACTACCATTGGTTATATCGACAGACTGCGCTCACACCCTGACTGGGGTTATAAAATCCATGGAATTTTAGACGATACACATCCGATGGGCGAAGAATACCGCAGGGTACAGGTCATTGGCAAAATTGACCTGTTAGATAATATGCTTTCCACGAATCAGTATGATGAAGTCGCCATTACACTCAGCATTGATGAATACGCAAAACTGGAAGGTATTGTTGCCACTTGTGAGAAATCCGGTGTACATACTAAGTTTATACCGGATTACAACCACGCCATTCCAACAAAACCGTATACAGAGGATCTGGACGGAATCCCTGTAATCCATGTACGTCATGTGCCTCTCAGCAATTCACTCAACCGGACTGCCAAACGTGCAGTCGATATTGCTGGCTCCCTGTTCGGATTGATTGTTCTGGCAATCCCCATGCTCATCATTGCAATTATTGTAAAAAAGAGCTCTCCGGGTCCCCTGATTTTCAAACAGACGCGGATTGGCCTGCACAACCGGGAATTTCAGATGTACAAATTCCGTTCCATGCGTATCCAGGATGCCAGTGAGGAGAAAAAAGCCTGGACTACCAAGGATGACCCACGTATTACACCAATCGGCAAATTCATGCGCAAAACCAATATTGATGAGCTTCCACAGCTCGTGAACGTTTTAAAGGGCGATATGAGCTTAGTGGGTCCAAGACCGGAACGTCCATATTTTGTAGATAAATTCAAGGAAGAGATTCCACGCTATATGATCAAACATCAGGTCAGGCCGGGAATGACCGGCTGGGCACAGGTAAATGGCTACCGCGGAGATACCTCTATTATCAAAAGAATTGAATGTGACCTTTATTATGTGGAGAACTGGTCCATGATGTTAGATTGCAAAATTCTTTTTCTGACCTTTTTTGGAAGTCAGGTAAACGAAAACGCATACTAATTTTTTCCGGTATATTTTTTTCCTTTTGCGAAACCCTATACTGTACGCAGACATTTCCATCTATCCGGCAGAGGAGGGTTCGCATTATGCAGTCATCGGTATTTAAGAGCAGCTTTTGGTTCTACATTATAAAATTCTTATGTATTTCCACAGGGATTTTTTTGGGCTTTCGTTTTCTGCTCCCTCTTTTTCTTCCGTTTTTACTTGCTTATCTTGTCATTTATCTGTTGAATCCTGCCATAGACTATGCCGGAAAGCACATCAGGCTTCCCGGCCGTATTTCCGGTTACGCGGTCGTGCTGCTTGCCATTTGCTGTTTTTTTGCTGTTTTTTCTTTTCTTCTTTGGAAAATCATTGGACAGCTTCACCTGCTGTTTACAAATTTTCCCGTTTATAAACAGCTTTTGTCCGGGTTCTGTCAAAAGCATTTTCTTTCTATTTGCAAATGCATGGACCATTATTTGGGGTTAGATATGGGAACCACCACTTCCTACCTGTCCGGGCAGCTTCAGGGCTTAAGCGAAAAATACCATCTGCTGATATCTGAAAAGGCAGGAAAGACTCTGCTCTCCTGCCTTGGTTCATCCATTCAGTTTTTTGCATTTGCAGGCTTTTTCATTGTCTCCATGTTCATTCTGGTCGGAGAAATGAAACCGCTTCGGGAAGCGCTGAGAAAAAGCAGGCATTATCCCTCTTTTCATTTGATTTATGAAAATATGAAGAAAAGCGGCCTTACTTATTTAAAAACAGAACTTTTCATTTTTTGCCTGAACTGGATTCTGTGCTCCTTTTGTTTTTTTCTGCTGCACAATCCTTATTTTTTCCTGCTCGGTGCCATCATTGCGCTTTTTGATGCGCTTCCTGTTGTTGGAAGCGGGCTTTTCCTGATTCCCTGGAGTATTTTTTCCCTCCTTCAGAAGGACTATTTTGCCGCCATCCTGTTATTTGTCACATTTCTTATTACGCTTTTTGTACGGGAAATCCTGGAAGCAAAGCTCCTTGGCAAAGGCATGGGCATTAACCCTTTCCTCATGCTTGTGTCCATTTATGCCGGCATCCGGCTCTTTGGTCCCTCCGGGATACTTCTGGGACCTTTCGGAATCGTGCTGATTCAGACGCTTATGGCAGAAGACCCCCGGAAACCGGATGCAGCGGACTGAACTTTTTGTAACAGTTCAGCCTTCCAAAAGTATCCCAAAGAAAATTTGATTCAAATTTTCTTCGGGATACTTGGGGTGTGATGACAGTTACAGATTTTTTTAATTAAAATATACCAGCTCCTCTGCCGGTTTTTCTGCAGGTTCAATGGACTCCGCATAAAACACCGGACCTTCCTCCCCGTATTCTTTCATGTACTTAAATTCAAACCGGGCAACAATTGTCACATACTGTTTTGGCTGGAATGACGACCAGTCATCTCCTTTGCACAGAAATCCCATATACTGCACATCATCTGCACAGCAGGTCATTGCCATTCTTCCAAAGACCACAAATCCCTTCGGCAATGCAGGCGGTTTTTGAATCAGCCCCGTCACCTTCATGGTCTTTCCTTCGTATGTTTCCGGATGCTCCAGCATATCCACGTACCACAGCCCGTAATCCCCTGTGGATATCTCAATGATGTCCGCATTGATATCAAACGGCATCTCCTCTTTCATCTCATAAAAAGCATCATCCTCAGACTCATAGATTATCTGCGCCCTCGGATTTACTGCCTTCACGCTTCCGCGTACCGCAAGCTTATTCGTCTTTTCCACTGTACAGCGGTTATCAATGATCATCTCCGCCACCCGGAACTGGTCTACCATCATGGATGGCATATTTTTCATATACAGGGAAAAAGTTTCATCATTCACAACATCAATGGTCTGGAAAATCACCTCTCTGTCAAAAAAGATTTCTTCCAGGTCATCATACAGCTCCGGAATATGCTTTGTGGGCCACATTCCATTATATTCAATGATGATGCGGTCCGGTCTGTGCTTTTTCAAGAATTTCTGAACTATTTTTCCACAGAACGACTCCTCATCTTCAATAAATTCCACTGCTGCCAGAGAGCTTTTTAAAAACGGCTCTTCATATTCCTCCTCGCCATCCTCACAGGCAAGGATTAAGGTCTTTGACCGGTCATCAAACAGCTCATCCTGCAAAAGGTCTTTAATAAGGCTCGTCTTTCCTGCTTCTAAAAAGCCCATGATGACGTAGACCATCATTTCACTGGCTGGTTTTTCGTACATAATTTCCTCCATTCACTTATTCCGTACTTCACACCTTGGCAGCATGCCTTCTGCACCATCTGTGAAGCGTAAAGATCACTATACCTTCTATCCACGCGTTTAATGTGAACCAAACAGCTCTTTAATTTCCGCTTCTTTCAACTCGGCACCAATCACACAGATTCTTCCTGTAAAGTCAGCAGCTCCCCGGCGGATTTCCGTTTCCTCCGGCACCAGATCAAAGTGGAACCACTCTCCCTCTGCAGCAGGTACAATTCCCTTTGCACGAAGTACCTCTCCAAACTCTTTTCCTTCTGCCAGTTTCTTTAAGATGCCGCCAAGCTCATCCTCTGTAAATTTATGCGCTGTTTCCATTCCAAGACTGCTGAACACATCATCTGCATGGTGATGGCCATGTTCATGGTGGTGGTCATGGTGGCAGCACTCATGCTCATGGTCGTGCTCGTGGTCATGATGCTCATGCTCGTGGTCATGCTCATGATGATGGTGATGATGATGTTCTTCCTCCACAATCTCTTTTTCCAGCGAATTGATTTTCTCCATTGCCTCCAGCACATTTTTTCCGTTGATTTCATCCCATGGCGTGGTTATGATAGAAGCTTCCTCATTCTTCTCGCGAATCATCTTCAGGCACTTATCCAGCTTTTCTTCTGAAATATTCTGCGTCCTGCTTAAGATGACCGTACCCGCATATTCAATCTGGTTGTTGTAGAATTCCCCATAATTTTTCATATACATTTTACATTTGGAAGCATCCACCACCGCAGCCGTACTGTTGATGACCACATTTTCCCCAATATTCTGTACTGCCTTAATGACATCAGAAAGCTTTCCCACACCGGATGGCTCAATAATCACGCGGTCCGGTGAATACTGCTCCAGCACCTGCTTTAATGCCTCCCCGAAATCTCCTACCAGGGAACAGCAGATGCAGCCTGAATTCATCTCTGTAATCTGGATTCCTGAATCCTTTAAAAACCCGCCGTCAATCCCAATCTCACCAAATTCATTTTCAATCAGCACCAGCTTTTCGCCTTGAAAAGCCTCCGCAATCAGCTTTTTAATCAGGGTCGTCTTCCCTGCACCTAAAAAACCTGAAATAATGTCAATCTTTGCCATTTCCTTCACCATACCTTTCTTAACAAAATCTAAACCTCACTTTTTGTTCCTATTGTAACTATCCACTCATCATTACCGCCAACATAATACAAATGCAGCTAATAAATCATTTCCATACCGGACAGTAACCGCAGATAGTAACCCTAATCTATTATATCAAAGCTGTCAAGCCTTGATCTTAGAAAACTCATACATTGCTATTCCCGCCGCTATCGGCAGATTCAGGCTGTCAATCCGGTCGGTATGCGGAATGATCACACTTGTTCCTATCTCTAAAAATTCTTCCGGAAGCCCCGTCGCCTCATTTCCAAAAATCAACGAGTATTTTTCCCCATGCTCTGCCTCCTGCAGCCTCTTTTTTGCCTGCAGCATAAACGGGAATAGCTCTCTGTCTTTAAATTGTTCCCTGTATTCTGAAAAAGAATCATAATACGCAAAATTTATGGAAAAGATTGCCCCCATGGATGCCCGGACCACCTTGGGCGAGAACGCATCTACTGCAGGACGCAGGATTGCCATCTGTTCAAATCCAAAACCCAGTGCGCTTCTCATGATAGTTCCCAGATTCCCCGCATTGGATGGATTCACCAAAACGATATGTGGTCCTTCTCCGGACAAAATACCCGAAAATTTCCGAAATTCCCCAATCACATAACAATTCTCTTTTTCCGAAAGCACATGAAAAATCTTATCCGTAAAAAGAATCTCCACGCCTGCCTCACTGCATAATTCCCTTAAACGCTCCAGCGTATCCCCATCCTTCATTTCTGAATGGACAAACACCCTGGTCACATACTCCTTTTTATACCTCAAAAGTTCAAAAGTCAGAGTAATGCCCAGAGAATAGGAAACCTCACTGTCCTTCCGGTATCTCTTATATCCTGCCATTTTCCACCTCCA
>CADBMP010000017.1 GCA_902795775.1 uncultured Lachnospiraceae bacterium
ACAGCGAGGCGGCAGCAAACAGTGGGGCGGCATCGAACAGTGGTGCGGCAGCATCCGGTACTTCGGCAAGTTCTGCAGTATCTTTATACAGGGATCCAAAAACAGGTCAGACGGTCCGGTATGTGGATGTGGCAAATGAGGCAAAGAGTACATCCGTAAATACAACGGCTGCCAGTACAATGAAACAGACAAAATATGATGCGTATTTTAAAGAGGCATCAGAGAAGTACGGAGTTTCTGAAAGCCTGTTGAAAGGAATTGCAAAGGCAGAATCAAATTTTAATCCAAATGATGTTTCAAGTGCCGGAGCCATTGGAATCATGCAGCTCATGCCGGGAACAGCAAAGGAAATGGGCGTAACGGATCCTTATGATGCGCATCAGAATATTTTGGGCGGGGCAAGGTGTATTGCTGATAAGCTGAAGGAATTTAACGGAGATGTCAGACTGGCACTCGCCGCATATAATGCAGGAAGCGGGGCAGTAAAGCGAAATGGCGGCGTGCCTTCGTACTGTACCAAATACATAAATAAGGTTTTGAGTTATAAAGAGGCATTTGAGACAGCAAAAGCCGTTGGATAAAAAACGGGCAGGAGATAAGTTCTTTATCTCCTGCCCGTTTGTATTGCCCGTGCATCTTAAAGTGCCGGATAATAAATAATGCTTTTCAATACATCCTCTGCTTCTTCTTTTCCAAGAAAACGATCTACAATGGCAGCAGCAAATTCAATGGCAGTACCGGCTCCTCTGGAAGTGATGAAAATATCATCCTGTACAACCGCTTTTTCCTCGTAAACGGCATCGCTCATCTTTTCTTTAAAGCCAGGGTAGCAGGTCGCCTTTCTTCCCTCATAGACCTTTAGGGCATCGAACACGACAGCCGGTGCCGCGCAGATGGCAGAAAGCCATTTTCCGGCAGCAGCAAATTCCCTGATTTTGTCTGTAAGCGGAGAATAAGCGGCAAGATTTGTGGTGCCCGGCATTCCGCCCGGAAGCACAAGCATTTTTGCGGAATCAAAATCGGCATCATCAAAAAGCTTATCTGCTTTTATGGTAACATTATGGGAGCTGGTGACTTCTAAACTGTCCGTAATGGATACCATGTCAATGGAAATCTTCTTCCGGCGGAGCAGGTCAACAACGGTCAGCATTTCAATATCTTCAAACCCCGGTGCCAAAAAAATTAAAACCTCTGCATTATTTGTTTTCATATGGTTTCTCCTTTTCCTAAAAAATCATTATTACATTACACACGCATGTGAGATATAGAACAAACAATTATAGTATAAGAAAAAAGTCCGTAATTTGCAAGCCTTACACATAATGCTTGTTATTTTCTAAAAGAAGTGCTATACTACTGTGAGTAAATTGCGCTGTCCATGGGCAGGAACGGGGGCGTACCGTCCTGCCGGAAGATATTGGAATTTTTCAGCAAAATATCAGATGGCACAGTATGTGCAGAAAGAGAGGAAGAAAATGAAAAAAACAAACAAATTACTGACATTTGGACTTATTTTAGCACTTGGTGTGACAACGCTTGGCGGCTGCGGCGGGAAGGAATCCGGCAGTAAGGATTCTGGCAGCAGTTCATCAGGAAATGCCGGCAGTACGGCAGCAAAGGTGATTGATGTGGATCTTACCAGTGAGGAATATGCATTTGGCGTGGATAAAGATCAGAAAGAGCTTTTGACACAGGTGAATGACTATATCAAAGAAATCAATGAAGATGGAACCTTTGATGAAATCTGTTCCCATTATTTTGGAGATGGAACTCCGGTGGAAGTGACTTCAGAAAAGCGGGATGAAAGAAAGGATCAGCTTGTGGTTGCTACAAATGCCGGATTTGAGCCGTTTGAGTACACAAAGGGAGATAAATATTTAGGAATTGATATGGAGATTGCAGACCGGCTGGCAAAGAAGCTTGGGAAAGAGCTGGTGATTCAGAATATGGATTTTGATGCGGTATGCCTGTCTGTGGGTCAGCATAAATGTGATATTGCAATGGCAGGTCTTACTATTAAAAAGTCGCGTGAGAAATACGTGACGTTTTCAGATGCTTACTACAGTGCGTCACAGCGTCTGATTGTAAAGGGAGATGATACGGAATTTGACAGCATGAAGGATGCTGATTCTGTGGCAAAGGCACTTCAGGCAAAAGATTCCTCAGTTAAGATTGGTGTGCAAAATGGAACAACGGGCCAGCTTTACTGTGAAGGAGATGATGAGGCTGGTTTTAAAAAACTGTCTGCAACAACTGTCGGATATAAAAATGGTTCTCTGGCAGTGCAGGATCTGATCAACGGAAATCTGAATTATGTGATTATTGATGCTGCACCGGCAAAGTGTATTACAGATGCCATTAACAAAGTACAGTAACCT
>CADBMP010000018.1 GCA_902795775.1 uncultured Lachnospiraceae bacterium
CTCAGATATCATCATTTCAAGGGCAGGCGCAAATGCCATTTGTGAAATTCTGGCTTTGCGGAAACCAAACATCTTAATCCCGCTTTCTGCACAGGCAAGCCGCGGCGACCAGATTTTAAATGCCGCCTCTTTTGAAAAAGCAGGATACAGCATTGTCATCAAGGAAGAAGACATCACAGACGCAAAGCTTTTAGCTGCCATTACAGAAGCGTATGAAAATCAGGACAAATACAAAAAGGCCATGGAAAAAAGCCGTTTGAACAATTCTATTGAAAAAATCATCGGACTGATTAATGATGCTGCTGCGCACTGAGCCGGTTTTCGTTCTTAAAAAACAGAATGATTATCTGATATCCTGCCAACAAAGTACGATTTTTAATGGTTTCGTGCAATCAAAGTTCACACGCATTTGTGAACTGTAACAATTTTAGAAAGGACAAAAACATGACCATACCAAAAGACCCTGCCATACTACTTAGCTTTACAAATACAAAGCTTCGTGATTTTTACCCGTCTTTAGATGAATTATGCCGGGAAATGGAAATTGAAAAAGACAAACTAACAGAAAAACTTGCAAAAATTGATTATCATTATGAACCAACTGTGAACCGTTTTATCTAATATATCGTTTCTTAATTTACGATGCACCAGCACCCCGGTTTAAATGAACCATACTTATGATAGCTGCCCAAAATCTTTCCTATACGGATTTTGGACAGCTATCATTTTGTCCGGATTATTACGGTTCACAGCCGGAGCTTATGATTTCCCCGTTTTCATCCCTTGTCACCCAGGATGACATGCCGGAGCCATGATGACCATAAGGGCGTTTATGAAATCCCATCTTTTCATAAAAGCCCTCTTTTTGGTATGCAGACATCAGGCTGATCATTACGGTTTCTCCGTTTAACAAGTCCTTTTTAATGAAATTAAGCACCATGGTAATCATCTTTTTCCCAATGTGCCTGCCCTGAAATTCCGGTTTCACAATCACATCCGTTATTAAAAAAGACCAGCCACCGTCACTGACCACACGCACCATTCCGACCGGCTTTCCCTGATACACCGCCACGCACATGTGAAACGAATGGGCAAGTGCAATCTCTGCCCGCCTTGGTTTCACAAGCATCCAGCCCACCGCATCTCGCAGCCCGTTATAATCCTCTATGGAAATATAGTCTGTAAATTCCACATCCTCCAAACAAAATGTATCCATAATCACCCTCCATGCTAAAATACATAAAAACTTACCACCGTTTTCCGGCTCCAGACAGGAAAAAAGCAAGGCACAAAGCCTCGCCTATTTCCATTTATTTGGTTACTATTTTCAACTTCCGTTATCCGGCAGCAATTACTTCGTCCCTAAGCCATAAAACACTTTGCTGCCATTCAAAGCACAGTCTGAATCCTCAGAACACCGTACTCCGTTACATCAAATCTTAAAGAATGCAATCTGCTGTTCCAGTGTATCGGAAAGCTTTGTCAGGTTTCCGGCTGAATCTGCCAGAAGATTGATGGTAGAATTTAATTCCTCCATGGAAGCAGTCGTCTGCTGTGTCGCTGCTGCGTTCTGCTGTGAAATGGCAGAAAGATTTGAAATCACATCCACGACACGCACGCGGGCAGAATCACAATCATCTGTCTGCTCCTTAATCTCACTTGTCTCTTCCCTGGATTCATCAATACCATTCTGGACATTCGCAAATTCTTTCCTTGTCAGATTCAGTTTCTCCTGCTGCTCATCCACAATCTTGCGCACATCTTCCATGACAGCTACTGTCTTTTCTGAATCCTTTAAAAGATTTTCAATAATCTCACTTACCTTCTGTGCAGAATCGTTCGACTGTTCTGCAAGTTTCTGAATCTGGTTCGCTACTACTGCAAACCCGCGTCCCTGCTCACCTGCTCTTGCAGCCTCAATAGACGCATTCAAGGAAAGCAGATTTGTTTCTTCTGCAATGGAAGTAATGAGCTGAATTGCCTCGCTGATCTTGTTCGCAGATTCATTCGTTGCATGTACCTGCTCGCCAATGCGCTCAATGGCCTCCATTGTTCTGTCATTTGATACGCTCAAATCCCGGATGATGGCTGTAGAAGAATCTCCTGCCTGTTTCATTTCACCAGAGGTTCCATCCAGATTCGCTACACTGTTTACAATCTGCTCAATTACACCGCCCATCTGTGAAATATCAGAGGACGCATTCTCAATCTCTTCTGCCTGTGATACGGCACCCTTTGAAATATCCTCCACTGCATGGCCGATCTCATCTGCCGTTGCACTGGTCTGGGAAGCCATGGTGCTCAGCTCTTTTCCTGCTTCGTTCAGAGTAGCGGTCGCTGTCTGCACATTTCTAAGCACATCCTTCAGCTCCTCTGCCAGACGGTGAATCCCGCGTGCCATATCTCCCAGCTCATCGCTCCGTTTTAAAAGTTTCTCAGGTGCCTGAATGGTCAGATCACCATGTGCAATCTGCTCCAGCATTTCCCCTGTCTTTGAAAGCACCGTCCTGATGGCAAATACACAAACTGCCACAAACACGATTGCAATGATGCCGATCACGATTGCCACAATGATCATGGCTCTTGCTTTGGAATGTACAAAAGATTCCACGCTGCTTGCCGGTCTTCCCGCAAAGAACATGCCGACCACTTGATTTCCATTCTTCATTGGGTAATATACGGCATAAAAACGCTGTCCCTTGATTTCCACGTTGTTATTGGAAAATTTCTGTCCATTCTTTACGACTGTTTCATAAACGGCATCTGACACATCCGTACCCACCATACGCTCACCCGTTGCATCATTCTTTAATGTGGTGGCATATCTGGTCTTATCATAAATCAAAGTCACTTCAACATCATTTCCCTCTACAAATACATCCAATTTATCCTGATTATCGGTAAGACAGTACTCACCTTTGTATAACTTTTCTTCATTTAATACATAATCCCCGTCTGCCACCTCATTCATGGCTCCCTGCAATGCCTGTACTTCCATATCCAGACCACTTAAAACCTCCTGCTCCATTCCGGTTTCAATGGAATTCATGCCGACTGCTGCAAGCACAATACCTAAAATCACAATCGGTGCAACTGCCAGTACGGCGATTTTTGTAATTAATGAAATACGAAAACCCTGTTTCTTTTCCTCTGCCTTCTGATTACCCTCTTTACTCACCTTTTTCTCCTCCTGTTCTGACACCCTCTCAGGTATACTATTATATGGTTTTATTATATCCGCGCTTTTTTACATAACAGAAAACTGCTGTTTTTGCAAATTTAAGTTAAAACCATAAAACGCTTTTATTATATCATATTCAGTTAAATTTGTCTATTAAATATAAATTTTTC
>CADBMP010000019.1 GCA_902795775.1 uncultured Lachnospiraceae bacterium
TGATACTAATCGGTCGAGGGCTTGACCATGAGAAAGCGGAAGGAGAAGGTCGCAGAGGATGTAAGCTGTATGCAGTTTTGAAGGTATCAAAAAATAAATAGATGTGATTTAAAGGACATTTATTTAGTATTTAAGACCATTTTTGGTCTTTTTTTATGCTTATGAAAAAAAGAATTAGTAACTTCAATTAGAGCATTTTTTCAAGCAGATCAACCGCTTCTTTTGAAATTGTACAACTTAAGTGATAGACCGGAACTTTATTTATCAGTTCCTCTATCAAATTCATGGTTTCTGCTGCAGCATTTTGGTTCCAGCCGTTAATGGTAATCTGGCTGTATATCATGGTAAATGCCTGCATGGCGGACAACAGGCAAATTTCATTTGTTTTTCCCTGACTTAGCATGACGATTGCCTGAATTGGAAGTGAGGTGTTCCGGCAAATTTCCGAGGATCCGCAGACAGGCCATCCATAGGCATTCCATTTGTTTTGATTACATAAAAGAAGTGCGCGGTCCCCGTTGATGACGGTACCGTTTTTGTATTTTTCCCAAAGAGAAGCCTGCGTAGATTTTCCGACGCCGGACGGTGCAGAAAATAAAATGGCTTTATTATTGTATTCCAGGTAGGCGCAGTGCAAAATAAGTCCCTGCTTAAAAAACATCCTTCGTTCTAATGCAAAGAGTGAGCTAAAAACAGTATCCAAGGAGAAAAGTTCCAGTTGCGAGATATTTACTATGATGTTGGTTTCCGTATCAGATATTTCTTTGTAAAATGCGTAATAGGTTTCATTTCCCCTGGCGCGAATCAGACGTGCTTCTTTCGTGCCGTTATGGTAAACCAGCAGATCCTCTCTTACAGCAATGGGAGTTTGTTCTGCAAGAGCTGAAATTTCAGGACATTGTTTGAAATCCTGACAGGAAATGTGATAAAAGTAATCAATCTGACCGGTTCCATTTGTTTTTAATTCAAATAAAAGAAAATTTTTTGGAGGAGTTATCATGTCAGGGTAGTCTGCCTGAAATACAAAATTCCCAATCTGAAAACATTTTTTCGTTTTATTTATATCTGATAAAAGCATAACGGGATATCTCCTTAATATAAAAATTGTGTCGTTCCGTTTGAAAAATATCTTATGCCCACAGGTAAGTAAGTGACGGCTGTGAGGTTGTATCGTAATAGTTAATTTAATAAAAGCTGGTAGGACGCCTTTGCGAGCCGGCAGATATAATCCGGTATTTCATCATAGCTGCCACATTCGTAAAGTGCACTGGCAGGACAGATATGACATAGTGGGCGGAGCTCGCAGGTATTACATTTAGAAGGAGAATGAATCTTTTTAATTTCTGTCCGTAGCTTCTCCCATGCATTTTTAAATCCGGTCTGAAACACAGGGACAGAAGGATAAGTGAGCATCACACAAGGGCGCATGCAGCCTTGCCAGTTTATGGTAAATGAACAGTTTCCTGCCATACATTGCGTGCCGGCTGCATTTTCTACAGGAGTCCCGGCATTTTCCTTACGGTTTTCAATATTTTCAAGTAAGGATTTACGATATATTTCATAGTTATCATCAGACATTGCATTTTTTAAATTCTGAAACCAGATTTCAGCAGCATCTTCTGGTGATAATCTTGCATTTTTTGCATATGTGGAGGAGCGTTCCCTGATTGCCGGGTACATATAGGAATCTATATGTACAGCAACGGAAAGCTCTTTTCCAAGTGCAAGGATTTTTTTTACGGTATTTTTATTTTTGGAAACTGCGCTGCATCCCACTTTGACATCTATGTTTCGTTCTTTTAAAAGACGGATGGCATGAATAGTTTTCTGATATCCGTTTTTATAATGACAAAGGGATTCATAAGTGGCATCATCTGTTCCGTAAAGCGTTACATTAATTCTTCTGGGTTTTTGTGCTGAA
This sequence comes from uncultured Lachnospiraceae bacterium, assembly GCA_902795775.1. GTDB lineage: Bacteria > Bacillota > Clostridia > Lachnospirales > Lachnospiraceae > Butyribacter. Next base: position 1,922 of record CADBMP010000019.1, read on the forward strand.
AAAAAATCTGCCCAGTCCTCATCTAAGAGCGTACCATTTGTATTTATCGTCAGAATCATACCTAAATTACGTAATTCTTTATACAAGGTACGAAAATCAGGATATAAAAGAGGCTCACCACCGGTCAACAGCAAAAAGAGCGTTCCGGCATCTTTCATTTCTTTGGCAAGAGAAAGCCATTCATTAGCGGTACGTAAGCGGCCAAGCTGTTCCATTTCTGTTCTGTTCAGTCTTACATAACACATTTCACAGTCCATGTTGCAAAGAGGCAGGAGTTCAAGACTTCCATTGAGTGGAAGTCCGGTCTGTGCTGCCTGTCCTAACAGGGAAAGCTCAAAAGGAGCTGCATCTGACATTTCATTCATGATAGTCCTCATTTCTGTTTGTTTATTACACTTTTTACATCGTGAATATATTATACTGAAAACTTTGTTTAAATGCAATGGTGTCATTGAAATGAATGGAAGGTTTCAGTTTAAGCCACAGAGGGTCCGGGTGAAAAATCCAGGCTGATTTTTATGGAAAAAACGATTTGTGTGTTGAATCCATATAGAAAAGTATGTTATACTAAAAAATAGAATCGGTTATGTCCAAAAGGCGTGGACATTTCTATGAAATATCAGTCATCAGGTCATAAAACAGGAAAGGAAGGTTTGGAAATCATGAGCAATCCAGTAGTTACAATAGAAACGAACATGGGGGTGATCAAAGCAGAGCTTTATCCTGATATCGCCCCAAACACAGTAAATAATTATATTTCTCTTATCAAAAAGGGATTTTATGATGGTGTGATTTTTCACAGGGTCATTGAGGGATTCATGATTCAGGGCGGTGATCCGGATGGAAACGGAACAGGCGGACCTGGTTATTCCATCAAAGGGGAATTTTCACAAAATGGATTTGATAATGCCCTGAAACATACGGCAGGGGTACTTTCCATGGCTCGTTCCCAAAGACCGGATTCTGCAGGTTCACAGTTTTTTATTATGCATAAAGATGCCCCTCATCTGGACGGTGCTTATGCCGCTTTTGGCAAGGTGACAGAAGGAATGGATGTAGTGGATGAAATTGCAGAAACAGATACGGATTATATGGATGCGCCGTTAGATCCGGTAAAAATGATAAAGGTGACGGTGGATACCTTTGGCGTGGATTATCCTGAGCCGGAAAAAATGTAGGCGTTTTCCTGTATTGTCATAAGTTTGTCTTTTTTTGAATAAGATAATTTGAAAAGATTTTAGTCTTCTTTATTACTTAAAATATTGTAAAATACTTCCGGCAGTCTGTGTATTTGCTGTGGAAGTGTAATGATGAAGATATAGGACTTATTTATGAAAAGACAGCGAAAAAAATTTATTATATTTCTGTATATAATATTTATGTTTTGTGTCGCATTGATCTTCATGTTACATATCATATATGGCATGGGGGAGGACAGAAAAGAGGATGGATTAAAGCTTTTTCCTGTGATGGGCTGTTTGCAGGAAAAAAAGAAATCAGAGCCGGCTCCCGACCGGAAAAATCAGAGTAAAAAGACAATTGATGACAGTACAATCTCGGTGTTAATAAAGACTCAGGGATTTTCCGGATTTTATCATAAAACGCTTCAGATTACGTCAGATGCTTCTTTTGCTGTTTACCGGGATGGAAACGAGAAAGTTTATCATGCAGGGGAAAGGATATGTTTTTCAGCAAAAAAAATTTATGAAAAATATGCAGGGAAAACGCGTGCAAAAAGGACAATTAAAATTTCCCCTTTAGGAAACGGAAAACTTAAGGTCTGCTCTTTTAAAAGGATGGAGCGTTATCCTGTGTATCGGGGAAGCTTAAAGCTGCGTGTGGAAAAGAAGGGGCTTATTTTGGTCAATAAACTGTGTTTCCGTGAGTATTTATATGCTGTGGTTTCCAGTGAAATTTCGTCTTCCTCTATGGAGGCTCTGAAAGCGCAGGCGATATGTGCAAGGACTTATGCGGCGAATAAGCGCAGGGCATCTGAATATGAAACGTATGGAGCAGAGCTTGATGACAGCGATACCTGTCAGGTGTATAATAATTTTCCAGAAAATGCAAGGTCCAGGAGGGCAGTCAGGGAGACGGAAGGACTGGTCTTAAAAAAGGATGGCAGGAAAATTCCTGTGTATTATTTTTCCACTTCATGGGGATATACTGCATCTGGAAAAGAAGTCTGGAATACGGAAGAAGAAATCCCGTATCTGCAAAGGAAATTTCAGATTACGGAAAGCTGTGCGCAGAAGCTTGATGAGCAGGAAGAACCGGATTTATCCGGGGAAAACGCATTTCGTGCTTTTTTAGATAAGAATGAATTTCAGGACAGGACCCAGGAAAAAAGATATGTGTTTGAAACTTATGACAGCAAAAGTACATGGTACCGGTGGAACATTGAGATATTATGGAAAACATTGGAACAAAGGCTTGCTGGGAAAATTGTTGCCTGTTATGAGGCATATCCAAATCTGGTCCTGTTTCGGAAACAGGAGAATCGGGGATTTCAAAAAGGCAGTTATTGTGAATTTGGAGAATTAAAACGAATCTATCCGGGAAAAAGGGATTCCAGTGGACTGGTCACTGAGCTTATTGTTGAGGGAAGCAGATGTGCGGTCATGATAAAGACACAGTACAGCATCAGAAGGCTGTTAAGTTTTTCTGATGAAAAAATTGTGCTGGCAGATGGTACGGTACGTGCTGCGTTTCAACTGCTTCCAAGTGCTGCCTTTTATTTGGAAAGGTGTGAAAGGAAAGGCAGGAAGTATCTGCTGATAAAGGGCGGCGGCTTTGGACATGGCACCGGAATGAGCCAGTATGGTGCAACGGTGCAGGCAGAGCTTGGCTGGAGCTGTGAAAAAATTTTGCAGCATTATTTTACGGGAATTTCCATAGAAATGGAAGATTATTAGTATTGAGTTTTTCATTAATTGGACTTATGATATCTGCCAAAAATCTTTCATATATGGATTTTGGGCAGATATCATTTAGTCTGGATTAAAAAACGATATACTAGAATAGGAGGGAAAAAATGCATTCATTTCAAAAATTGGATTCAAAGGATTTAGAAATCAATCCATTCCAGATGATTGGAGAGGAGTGGATGTTGGTAACGGCCGGGAATAAGGAAAAGGCAAATACCATGACAGCCTCATGGGGTGGAATGGGCATTATGTGGGGAAAAAAGGTGGTGTTTGTTTTTATTCGGGAAAGCCGTTATACAAAGGAGTTTATTGACAGGGAACAGAAATTTTCACTTAGCTTTCCGGGGGAGAGCCACAGAAGGGAAATGAAGTTTTTAGGGGCGGTTTCCGGAAGGACGGAGGATAAAATTAGTGAGGCGGGTGTTCATCTTGGGTACATGGACGACATTCCTTACATTGACGAGGGAAAGCTGATTATTACCTGCCGTTGTCTTTCTAAGACAGAAATAAAAGAGGAAGATTATTTAGACGGGAAGATTGGAAAAACGTTTTATGCGGATGGGGATTACCATACCATGTATATTGCGGAAATTTTAGGAATTTATGCGAGATAGTTTGTGAAAAGGGCTTAAAATGACGGCTGCGGTGCTTCTGCATGGCAGCCGCTTTCGCGTTCTTTTCAGTATTTTTTGTTATGTTCAAAAAGCATGGACAAATTAATGAAAAAATGAGGTGTATTATGCAGAAAATGGTGAAACAGCTGTTAGCCTGGTATCAGGAAAACCAAAGGAAGCTCCCCTGGAGACAGGATAAAAATCCTTATCATGTCTGGGTTTCAGAAATCATGCTGCAGCAGACGAGAGTGGAGGCGGTCAAGGCGTATTATAAGCGTTTTTTTGAAAGCTTACCAGATATTTCTTCTCTGGCAGCAGTCGAAGATGATATCCTGATGAAACTGTGGCAGGGGCTTGGATATTATAATCGTGCAAGAAATTTAAAGAAAGCGGCACAAACGATTATTGAGGAATATCAGGGGAAATTTCCGGACAGTTATGAGGAAATTTTGAAGCTTTCCGGTATTGGGGCATATACAGCAGGAGCGATTGCATCTATTTCGTTTGGAATACGTGTTCCTGCAGTAGATGGAAATGTGTACCGGATATACACGAGGCTGACAGAGTGTGGAGAAGATATTTCAAAGACAGGGGTGCAGAAAAACGTCCGGGAGAAGGTCGCAGAGCTTGTACCGGCGGAGAACCCGGGAGATTTTAATCAGGCACTTATGGATTTGGGCGCGGAAATCTGTCTGCCGAATGGGGAGCCGCATTGTATGGAGTGTCCGGTGAGGGAGTTCTGCATGGCAGAAAAAAATGGAACCGTGCTAAAATATCCGTATAAATCACCCAAAAAAGAGCGTCGGCTGGAAGAAAAAACAGTTTTCATTTTTGAGTACGAAGGAAAATATCTTTTGCAGAAAAGAGCAGAAAAAGGGCTTTTAGCCGGTCTTTGGGAATTTCCGGCAGAGGAAGGATGCTTAACGGTGGAGGAGGTTCTGGAAAAAGTGAAGGCTTTTTGCGGTGAGGTGGAGGAGTTAGAGCTTTTAGGAAAAGCAAAGCACATTTTTTCCCATATTGAGTGGAGAATGATTGGTTACATGGTTCGTTTGAAAAAAGTCAGGCCGGAGATTCTGGCAGATTTTACGTTTGCGACAAAGGAGGAGCTGAGGGAAAAATATAGTATTCCGAATGCGTATGCTGCATATCTGAAGCAGGTGATATAGAATGGTGGCGGATATTGAGGTTTCTCCTGTGGAAGAGCACCATTTTTTTTGAGAGAGCCTGCAGATGGTGGATTTAGGAGAAGGAGAAAAACCTACAAAAGTAGTCCTTAGAAGATTGGGGGATTTTTCACTTTTTATACAAGATTTAGTAAAATGGCGAAAACAGTCACTAGATATAGTGGACTTTTTCTTCCTTTTGTGATAAACTACAATCACTGAAAAAGCAAAAAAAGGGGGAAATGTTGACGTGATGAAGGTAACAAAGCGTGACGGAAGAGTGGTCGATTATGACAGGAATAAGATCATTGTGGCAATCAGAAAGGCGAATGCTGAGGTGGACAGGTATGAGCAGGTTTCTGATGAAAAGATAGAGGCGATTGTGGCAGGAATTGAAAATGTACATGCAGATAATCTGATGGTAGAGGATATTCAGGATATAATTGAGCAGAAGCTCATGAGCCAGCATAAATATGAACTGGCAAAGAAATATATCATTTACCGTTATACCCGCCAGATGGTCAGACAGGCAAATACCACAGATGATTCCATTATGAGCCTGATCAAGAACAGTAATAAAGATGTGATGGAGGAAAATTCAAATAAAAATGCATATATCGCATCCACACAGCGGGATCTGATTGCCGGAGAGGTTTCAAAGGATTTGACAAAAAGGGTTCTTCTTCCAGAAAAAATTGTAAAAGCACATGAAGAAGGTGTGCTTCATTTTCATGATATGGATTATTTTTTACAGAGCATTTTTAACTGCTGTCTGATCAATGTTGGAGATATGCTGGAAAATGGAACGGTCATGAACGGAAAGCTGATTGAGAGTCCCAAAAGCTTTCAGGTGGCGTGTACGGTCATGACACAGATCATTTCTGCTGTAGCGAGCAGCCAGTATGGCGGCCAGTCTGTGGATATCAGGCATTTGGGCAAGTATCTGAGAAAGAGCCGTAGAAAGTATGAGAAGCATTATGAAGAAAAATATGGAGATAAAATCAGCAAGGAGATTCGGGATGAGTTTGTAAAGGACCGCTTATATGATGAATTAAAATCCGGTGTACAGACGATTCAGTATCAGATCAACACGTTGATGACGACAAATGGACAGTCTCCGTTCGTGACGGTATTTTTGAATCTGGATAAGAATGACCCATATATAGAAGAAAATGCGATGATCATTGAAGAAATCCTGAACCAGCGCATTGAAGGGATCAAGAATGAAAAGGGCGTTTATGTGACGCCTGCATTTCCAAAGCTTATTTATGTTCTGGACGAGCATAACTGTTTACAGGGCGGGGAGTATGATTATCTGACAAAGTTAGCGGTCAAATGTTCTGCAAAAAGGATGTATCCGGATTATATTTCTGCAAAGAAAATGCGAGAAAATTATGAGGGCAATGTATTCTCCTGTATGGGCTGCCGTTCCTTTCTGGCACCTTGGAAGGATGAGAATGGGGAATACAAATTTGAAGGCCGTTTTAATCAGGGCGTGGTCAGCTTAAATCTTCCGCAGATAGCAATCATTGCTTCCGGTGATGAGGAAGAATTCTGGACACTTTTGGAGGAGAGATTATCGTTATGCTTTGAGGCGCTTATGTGCAGGCATCATGCGCTGGAGGGGACGTTGTCAAATGTCAGCCCGATTCACTGGCAGTATGGTGCAATCGCACGTTTGAAAAAAGGAGAGAAGATTGACCGTCTTCTGCATGATGGTTATTCTTCCATTTCACTTGGCTATATTGGCTTATATGAAACCACAAAGCTGATGACAGGAGTGAGCCATACGGATCCGAAGGGCTTGAATTTTGCGCTCCGTCTGATGAAACGGCTGCGTCTGGCATGTGATACCTGGAAACTGGAAACGGGAATTGGGTTTGCTCTTTACGGGACTCCTGCAGAAAGCCTCTGCTATCGATTTGCGGAAATTGATAAAAAGAAATTTGGTGAAATCAAGGATGTAACGGACAAAGGATATTACACAAATTCGTATCATGTGGATGTCCGCGAAAAAATTGATGCGTTTACAAAATTCAAATTTGAAAGCCAGTTCCAGAAGATTTCTTCCGGTGGTTCTATTTCTTATGTGGAAGTGCCGAACATGCAGAATAACCTGGAGGCAATGGAGGATGTCGTGCGCTTTATTTATGACAATATTCTGTATGCCGAGTTCAATACAAAGTCGGATTATTGCCATGTGTGCGGTTATGACGGGGAAATCATCATCAATGATAAACTGGAGTGGGAATGTCCTCAGTGCCACAATAAAGATAAGAGCAGAATGAATGTGACGAGAAGGACCTGCGGATATCTGGGTGAAAATTTCTGGAATGTCGGGAAGACAAAGGAAATCAATTCAAGGGTGCTTCATTTGTAATACAAGCTTGAATTTAGGAGAAAGCGTAAGAATATGTAAATGGGGGAAATAAAATGAATTATGCAGAAATCAAACAGTATGATGTGGCGAACGGACCTGGTGTAAGAGTTTCTCTTTTTGTCAGTGGCTGTACGCATCATTGTAAAGAGTGTTTTAATCCGGAAACCTGGGATTTTGGGTATGGAAAGCCGTTTACGGATGAAACCATAGAGGAGATTATAAAATATTTGGAACCGTCGTATATAAAAGGACTGACGCTTCTTGGCGGGGATCCGTTTGAACGGTGCAATCAGATGGCACTTTTACCTTTCGTAAAAAGAGTAAAAGAATTATATCCGGAAAAAAATATCTGGTGCTATACCGGATATGATTTTGAAAAAGATGTATTAGGTTATATGTTGGAAGAATGGGAAGTGACAGAAGAATTGCTTTCTTATCTGGATGTTTTGGTAGATGGGGAGTTTATCTTAGAACAGAAGAATTTAAAACTGGCATTTCGGGGTTCTTCCAACCAGAGGATCATTTTAGTACAGGAGACATTAGAAAGCGGGCAGCTCTGCCTTTGGCATTCCGAATACGAAAAGGAGATTCTGACAAAGGAAAAAACGTACTTTTTCATCAACAGGAAGGTCAGAAGGTGCAAGACAGACACTCTGGAATATCATGGGGAACAGCTTGTCTGAGTATTATTATGCACAGCCCCGTGCAATGATATATCCCAGCATAGCTGGGCACGGGGCACACGACGGGAAGAAGGCAGAGAACCTGCCTTCTTTCAGATTTCCCTCTCCTCTTTAGCCTAACAGTCCTTCCAGCTCGCTGATCATGGTGTTAATGGTATCAATCTGTGAGGAAATGACGAGTATCTGTTCGGCACTATTCTGAACCATATTTGCAATATTGGCAAATTCCCCGTTTTCCTGCTGGATGCCGTCTGCAATCTGGATATTCATGGAAACTTTCCATCCTGCAGAAAAATATGGTTCTGTCCCTGTCTGTGCAGGAGGTGGTCTATATGGAAGCGTATCTGGGAGAAAGTAAGATTTATACAGGAGAAAAAATGTATTATAGTGAAGAAAGCCTGTTACAGTGGGAAAAGAAACTTCTTGGCACGCATTTTTTTCGCATCCACAAAAGCTTTCTCATCAATCTCTCCCATGTGACGGAAATCATTTCCAGCAGGCATGAGGTCGTGCTGGACGGGAAGATACGGCTTTCTGTGGCAAGAAGAAGATGGACGGAATTCCAGAAACGTTTTATGCGGTATGATGTGTCAAAATAAGTTTTTTACGGAACCTTCACGTGGTAACGAAACACATTGGATTTTGAAAAACAAATCAGGGTGAATTTGGGCATTTTCTGTGCGAAAATTAAAAAGAAAGAAAAAATTAACAAAAAATATGAAAAATTAACAAATTATTTTGCAGAAAGTAAAAAATACTCTTGAAATTTTGTGTCAAATTTATTACAATAATATATATGAATATGGTTACTTGTTATAAGATATATGATATGGTTTTCGGGATTTTTTATATCTTATGACAAAATATATAACATTTTTAGGAGGATTTTTAAAATGGCAGTGAAAGTTGCAATTAATGGTTTTGGTCGTATCGGACGTCTTGCTTTCAGACAGATGTTTGGTGCAGAGGGTTATGAAGTAGTAGCTATCAATGATTTGACAAGCCCTAAGATGCTTGCACATCTTTTAAAGTATGATTCATCACAGGGTAAATATGAGAAAGCTGATACAGTTTCCGCAGGCGAAGATTCTATCACAGTAGATGGAAAGACAATCAAGATTTATGCTGAGCCTGACGCAAACAACTGCCCTTGGAAAGACCTTGGCGTAGACGTTGTATTAGAGTGTTCCGGATTCTACACATCTAAGGAAAAAGCACAGGCACATATCAATGCAGGTGCTAGAAAAGTCGTTATCTCTGCTCCGGCAGGAAATGACCTTCCTACGATTGTATATAACACGAACCATACAACATTAAAGCCGGATGATACGATCATTTCTGCAGCTTCTTGCACGACAAACTGCTTGGCACCTATGGCTGATGCTCTGAACAAGGCATTTGAAATTCAGTCAGGTATCATGGTAACGATCCATGCTTACACAGGTGACCAGATGACTCTTGACGGACCTCAGAGAAAGGGCGACAAGAGACGTTCACGTGCAGCAGCAGTTAATATCGTTCCCAACTCAACAGGTGCTGCAAAGGCTATCGGCCTTGTTATCCCTGAACTCAACGGCAAGCTCATCGGCGCTGCTCAGCGTGTTCCTACCCCTACAGGTTCAACAACTATCCTTACAGCTGTTGTAGAGGGTAATGTTACTAAGGAGCAGATCAATGACGCTATGAAGGCTGCTTCAAACGAGAGCTTCGGTTACAACACAGACGAGATCGTATCAAGCGATATCATCGGTATGACATACGGTTCACTCTTTGATTCAACACAGACAATGGTTCTGCCTCTTGATAACGGCACAACTCAGGTTCAGGTTGTTTCATGGTATGACAACGAGAA
>CADBMP010000020.1 GCA_902795775.1 uncultured Lachnospiraceae bacterium
AGCCAGAATTATATAAGTAACCCACATACTTTCTTCAAAGTCCCACCACGAATGAAAGCGGGGTTCTTCAAATCATATTCTGCAGGAACAATTCCTCTAACTCCTCTGAAAGTGCCATGATGCGGTCAGCATCAATCTCCGCCACCGCCAACGAAAGCTCCTCTACCCTCTCTGCTTCCCCCTCCGGATAACAAAAGGAATGCATCTGGCGGACGATTTCATCCGAAGTGTCAATATCCATATCCGCAGCAGATGCCTTTAAAAGCTTTAAATACTCTACCAGTAAATAATAATCCGGCACTTTCTTTTTTCCTTCTTTTTCCGCAAACATATCCTTCATTCTTTCTTTCAGCCTGCGCCACTCCCGTAAAAAAAACGGGGTCACACATGTTATGACCGACATATTTTTCTCCTTTGCCGCATACTCAAGTGCCTTGGCAAGAGATGACACGCTCATTGCACCAATGAGTGCCGCAGAGCTTTTCATGGAATGTACCTTTATCCTGTATTCCTCCAGAGAAGCCTCCCCGCCGGACAACATCTGATTCAAGGAACGTTCTAACGTCATGGCTTCTGCCTCATTTAAGGCACAAAAATCTCTTGTCGCCTCGAACAACATCTTTTCACTTTGCATTTTATGCAGGGCATAAGCCCAGTCCACACCCTCAATTTCCGGAAATACTATTTTTGAATCCATTTTATGCTTCCTGTTCCAGCCACAACTAACCACGGCCTTTTTATTTTTCTGACCTGAACTTTGTTTTTTGGCATGTATACGGGCTTTGCCCGGATATCACCAGATAATATGATTATAACATAAATCCTCATGAAATAACATGAAATAAGAATAATTTTTTTCTATCCGGACAACAATAATATTATACTTTCCGGCAGAATCATCTGCCACTCATAAATCAAATATTTAAAGGAGAACCCCTATGAAAAGAACAGTATCTGATGATTTGGATTTTTTAAAAAGACTGGATGCGGCAGACCGGGATCGTTTTTTTAATATGACAGAGGAAGAACAGGAACGTGTCGTCACTGAAAACAAACTGGCAAGACAGGAGGAGCGTTTCAGAATGCATGGTGCCGGAATGAGCCAGCTTTGTGACAGGCTTTCTTCAGAATCCTTTCAGGGATAATATTTCCTTGTGCGCCCCTGTATATAATCGGACAGGAGGTCGTTTTTTACCTTCTGTCCGCTGCGCGGGGCGCATCCGGCGTAAGCCGGAATATTTCCTTGTGCGCCCCTGCGCATAAGAAAAATGTGGCATAAGCCTTTCAAGCCTATGCCACATTTTTTTCTCACAAAGTAACAGGTAATATTCACATTAACCAGTAATATCATAAATGAAATAAAAGATTCTTTACCACTGCCCGGTCCTCTAAAAAATCCCTCTTATTTGCATAAACAGATGCGTAATCTACCAGACGGAATATTCCAACGCCAATCACCAGACCCACCATGCCAAATGCAAAATCATCAATATCGCCTCTGCCAATCCCGGTCACTGCCTGGACCACCTCAACCAGAAACGGTCCGCACAAATAAATCAAAATTCTCAAAAGCAGCGGAAACTCCCTTGTAAATGCCCTGGCATAAAAACCATATGGAATTCCAAACGCCACCATCTCTATAATATAAAGGATCATGCCAAAGCTGTCTCCTCCTGAGCCAAGTACCGACTCAAAATAATGACCTGTTGCCATAAAAGGCACAAAATTATGCGCTCCAAACTTCATTGCCTCATAAGGCGGTAAAAGCGGGGTAATGAACTGCTGCTTTATAAATATAAGCGCATAAAGCACAGCAAACACCACACTCATTCCATAAAAGAAAAACAAATAACCGCCATACCTTGGCCCATGATCACAAAAATCACGAAGGAAACAATACACAAAAGGCACCAGCCAATTAATCAGAACCAGAACCAATGCCCAGTAATCATATATCATCCATGGATTTGGCTGCAAAAGATAAATAACCACCACAAAGGCTGCAGAACAAATGGTTACAAACGAAGCCTGCAGAAAGCAGCTGTCATAATCCATGGTCTTCTCCAAAAAATAATGTGTAAACGCCAAAGAAATTACTATTGCCGCCAGAACCGTCACTACATGTTCCTGTATAAAATAATACAGACAGACCTCAAAAATAAAAGACAGGAGCGACATTAAAATAATCAGACTACTAATACTTACAGATCGTTTATTCATAATCCACCTCATTCCTTTTTGCTATATGTCCATGCTCTATCAGCCTACTCACCCATAAAATACGCCACTGCACCACCTGCAAGCATGGCAATGATTCCCGTCACCAATAACATTACAGAAAGCGTTACGGACATCCCCATTAAAATGACAACCGGAGAAGCCGCCACAAGTCCCAAAATACCTGAGTATGTCAGACTTTCAAAACGATTCATTAAAATTTCAATCAATTTTGCAATGGCAAAAATTCCAAACACTACTCCAAGGCCAAACGGCACCAGCAGCACCGTAGTATGCGTTACAACATCCCATTTTGCATGGAGCGCACCATCAATAAAATCCTTGATCAGATTCAGTACCGGATAATAATATCCCATGATCATCAGCATCATGGAACCGCTCACTCCCGGAATGACCATGGTTGCAGATGCTACAATGCCCACAAAAAACAAAGCCACCAGAGAGCCCGCTTTCACCGTCAGGGTCACATCCTTGGTTTCCTGGCCTCCCAGATACTGAATGACTAAAATGAGTGCGAAAAAGACCAAAAATACCAGAACATGTGCCAAAGAAAATCCTTCCTTTTTTTCCTCTTTTCCGTTTCCGCGAATCCGTTTCCATAAAACGGGAATCCCGCCTAAAATCAATCCAATAAATACCATTCTGGTCTGAAATGGAAATTCTGCATCCAGATAAGTAATCGCATACGCCAGTCCCACAATGCCCACAGCCATTCCAATGATATATGGCAACAGCCTGAGCACACTGGCTTTAAACTGTTTCAAAAGATGGGTAATGCAAAAAATAATATCATCATAAATACCCATGGAAACCATCATGGTTCCACCACTTACTCCAGGAATTGCATTTGCAACCCCAATCACCACGCCTTTCAAAATATCTTTTAAATAATTGATTAATGAACCCATAAATATCCTCATTTCACAAATATAATCATTGCCAACTCCCAAACCCATAGAAGAATATATCACAAATTGTGTGACGACACAAGAAGAAAAATTTTTTTCTTCTTATAAAAATAACAGCATAACACCTTTCCACACAGTCTGATAGTATTTAACGTTTTTGCACTTTACATATCATTGCGGGCCTGCAGCAGTTTTTTTGAAACATAACCTTTTGTCACTAATTTACCACAGTTTTCCCATATTATAATAAATATGGTTATTATTGACATTACAACTTCACACATTCGTGCAGCAAACATCCTTACAAAGCTGAAAATCCCCCCTTTGGATTATTTCCCCAAAAACATATACTGAATTTTTTAATTCACTGGACTTATGAACCAGAAATTACATTGAGGTAAATTTATGAAAAAAATCAAACGTTTCTATCTGCTTTATGCCATTCTGTTTGTTTCTGTTCTTATCTATTTTGAACAAACCGGATCATCGCCAACAAAGACACAAAATGCTCCGGCACTTCTGGCAGAATTTCCAAATTACATAGAACAGGATTTTACCCTGAAAAAGACCGGCTTTTTACAGACACAATATAAAGATAGTTCCGGGAATGCCTTTCTTTTTCCAGCACTGACACAGCACAAGAAAAAAAATGCAGACATCTCCTGCATTCCACGCTCTTATGATCTTAGGGAGAAGCAGGGCCTGACTCCCATAAAAAATCAAAAAAATACCGGCTGCTGCTGGGCCTTTGCAGCATTAAAAGCACTGGAATCTAATCTGATAAAAACAAAATTCAGCTCTGCAAAAAAACTGGACCTGTCAGAAAGCCATCTGGCATGGTTTTTATATCATCCATCTCTTGATGAAAAAAATCCTGTGTTTCAAGACGGGATACGTTTCAATAAAAAAGCAGCGAAAAAAAATTATCAGAAAAAGTCTGCTGCTTATCAAAAAAGATATTCCTTCCGCTCCTATTTCCATTCACTTGCATACAGAAATGGCGGGAATGCGCTATATGGTGCATTTATCCTTGCCGGTGGCTTTGGAGCAGCGTTAGAAAAAAATGTACCTTTTACTGCAGGGACAGAAAACGCACTCATCCGCATGGGAAACCGGATGCACAAAAAATCAGAACAGCTCAGAAATCTTTCCAGATACACATTGACAGACACCATCTGCTATGACAATGCTGACCGGAACACGGTAAAGGAGGCTGTCTGGAAATATGGTGCCTTAACCGCCTCTCTTTTTTATGAAAAAAAATATCTGGTGCAGCCTGTTTCCAGACCGGAGGATTACGCCTACTACCAGATAAAATATTCGGAAAATGCCATACGCTATGCCAACCACTGCGTAAATATCATAGGATGGGATGATGATTATCCAAAAGAAAATTTTTCTGAAACGCCAGAGGAAAATGGTGCCTGGCTCGTGGCAAACAGTTATGGGAAAGACTTTGGAAATAATGGCTGTTTCTGGGTTTCCTACTGCGAGCCTTCCCTGACCGACCTTTACTCCTTCCGGGGAGAGAAAAAAAGCTATGACCATGCTTATCAGTATGATGGCTCCGGCTGGACGATTGCCCTTGCACCTCAGAATGAAAATGGGAATAAAGCCGCAAACATCTTTCCTGTCAGCGGAAAGCAAGCACAGCACCTGCGGGCCGTCAGTTTCTACACCGCTACAGACAGACAGCCTTATACCATTTCCATTTATAAAAATGTAAAAAAAGGGAATCCTGAAAGCGGAAAAAAAGTCCTCACTCTGAGCGGAACCATGGATTTCAGGGGATATCATACCATTCCAATAGAACCAAAAATCCTGTTAAAGAAAAAACAATGCTTCTCAGTGGTTCTTTTTCTTCCATGCACTGGCGACAAAACAGGTTATCTTCCTGTGGAAGGCTTAAAAAACTCCACAGAAAAATTTGACCTTAATTTCTCCTCCGCAGATGGAGAAAGCTACTGTTATGCACTGGCTACCGACACCCGGACAGAAAAAAAAGAATACCGGTGGCTGGATCTGAACCGGATTCCCATCCGCACACCGGGTCATTTGAAAGGTAATATTTACCATAATGTCTGCCTGAAAGCATTTACTTCCAATGCAAGATAAAACCTATCCGTTTCTTCCGCATTTCCTGCCGTAAATTCTGCCCGACCCCGGAAAGCAGAAATCACGAATCCGGCCTGGCTGCCAAAAACCGGCAGATTGGATTTCCTAAATGGTAAAATTTTTCCTCATATTCCGTCATGACATTATTTTCTGCCGGACCGTTTTCATGCAGATGGAAACTGACCTCCTTTTTCTGCCAGCCTCTCTCCTCTAACTGATCCAGCGAAAAGTCGAACAAAGGCCTGTTATCTGTTTTAAATTGCAATAAACCGCCCGGCTCCAATAACCGCTCATATTTTTCCAAAAAATGGGCAGAGGTCAGTCTTCTCTTTGCATGACGGTCCTTCGGCCATGGGTCGGAAAAATTCAGATAGATTTTCCCAATTTCCCCCGGCGCAAAAAACTCCTCCAAATCCTCTGCGTCCATCCGCAGGAAACGGATATTTCCAAGCTCCATTTCCTCCATTTTTTCGACTGCGCGCACTAACACGCTGGAGTATTTTTCAATCCCAATGTAACTGATCTGCGGATTCTGTTCCGCCATTTTCAGCAGGAACTGTCCTTTTCCCATTCCGATTTCCACATGAACCGGATTTAAGTTTCTAAATATCTCCTGTCTCCAAAGTCCTTTGAATTTTTCAGGATTGGCACCATCCGTCTGAATGGTAAACGGGTGGGCGGCAATTCGTTCCTCAGAGCCTCTTACATTTCTTAATCTCATAATGCACTCTCCAATCTAAATATATTTCCGGAACCACACAAAACGAACCGTTCTTCCATCTGTTCTTCCATCTGTTCTTCCATCTGTCCTTTCTCCTTCTTTAAATATATTTCCGGAACCGCACAAAACGAAACTCTGCATTTTTCACATAAACCCCGTCTTTCATTTCTTCCCGCACTACACGCTCACTGCACGCCGCCAGGACTGTAACCCCTGCTTCCAGAAATTTCTGCACCAGATAAAACGTCAGGCTGAATTCCACCGAAGTTTCTGTATTTTTTAATATCGCCGTATAATCCCGAACACATTTTTCCGACCATTCCAAAATTTTCCTTGGCTATCGATGACAATTTTCAGAGAAATTCTGTGCAGATAATCTTTTCTGATATTGGTTATTTTCTCATGGCGTTTTGCGATTTTTTCCTTACTTTATGATAATTACTGCTGCCTTTTTCTTGTATGCCAACTGACGCTGTAGTTTTATCATCAGTTTTTCATATTTTCGTAATGTTTTTAGATTCTCGTACCTGTCTTTGTCTGAAGTAATGCAGAACTCTTTAATTCCTAAATCTAAACCTATCACCTTATCGACTTCTTTCAACCATTCATATTGTGCTTTCAGTTCTTTGTTACAATAATGGCTGCATTCTGTTCTGCTTAATTTTTTTCTCCTGCTCATAGAATTATTGTAAAATATTAAAATATTTTTATACTTTTTTGTGTCAATGCCCTTCGTCGGGCGTTCTCCATTTCTACGTTGGCTTCCTCTTAGGAACTGTCCATTATGGATCATTCCCTTCAGCCATCTCTTGGTCGTGAAATGGATTATTATAAGTATAACACTTTTTTCCTAATTGCACATCCCTTTTTTATTTTTCAAAGCGTCTTAATTGGTCTAGTTTTGACAGCAATAGGGGCAGTCTTAAAATTTTTCCTTCATGCGCCATTACCTCTCCCACATAAATTTCCCCGGGGATCAAAGTATTTGTTCTTGGTCTCTTTGGTGACTCCGGTTTCTTTATTTCAACCGGAGTTTCCGTTCCTACAGGACCAGAATTTCTTTATGCAGCCAGTACTGTTTCATGCCACGCAGCCTAAAATCTCCATCATTATACGTCCTTACCGCATTATCCGCATATCTCTCCTTTGTTATTATTTATTGCCATAAGTTAAAATTGTACTTTGAAAGTTATTGAAATCTTCCGGCAGGCTGACCTGCCCCGTCTGCGTTATCTTTAATGCTTTCAGAATATATCCCTCCTGCTGCAGATACTGCACAATTTCTGATTGGTTTGAATAATCTGTGCTCTGCATGGCAATCCATAATTCATCTTGTTTCATATTTTTAGAATGTAACAATTTTTTCAGATATTCCAACAGCACCGTTTTTAAGTTTTTCTTCCCTGCATTTGTCAGTATGAGATCTAAATAATCAGATACGATTTTCTCGCCTGCATATACTTTTTTTATTACTCCGGCTATTAAAACTCGAATTTTTAATAGCCATATTTTTTTATGTACTCAAGTTTTTTGTGTTCAAATATGCGAGTCAC
>CADBMP010000021.1 GCA_902795775.1 uncultured Lachnospiraceae bacterium
GTATTATTCCGGTGCGGATTCGCCTGACAAAGCTTTCCTGCTTGATTTATGGAAAGAGCCATGGCCTGCTTTATGATGGCCGGTACATGGATAAAATTCTTGTAAAAGACAGTGTGTACAAAAAACTTCTGGTAAAAAAGCCGATGTTCCTTGGGAAAAACGGATTCCAGGAAGCTGTTGAATGGCGC
Organism: uncultured Lachnospiraceae bacterium; assembly: GCA_902795775.1. Classification (GTDB taxonomy): domain Bacteria; phylum Bacillota; class Clostridia; order Lachnospirales; family Lachnospiraceae; genus Butyribacter. The sequence goes on from CADBMP010000021.1 coordinate 189, forward strand.
GCCGGAATGGGCGGGATGAATGAGCAGGCAAAGAAAAAATATCCGGATTGTGACACATTGGTATGCTCCTGTGTCTTTAGCGGGATCAGTTATGCTCCTGCACAGGAGATGGTTGCCTTTGTGACGAAAATCAAGCCGGAGGAAATTACAGGGGTCGTTCTGTGGAACGAAGACCGCTCCGTTACCTATGGGGTTGATTTGTGAATATTTTAGGTTTTCATGATTGCGTTTTGTAAAGACACCCTTCTTTTCGTAAAAGTTCATCAATCCCCCATCTGAGATGGGGGAACAGGTGAAGCCACAGCGTTGCACAGAGTATCAGATTTTATGTCATATCTGAAAGGCAAGAGTGTCTTGATGTTCTTTGACAGGCATTCGGAGCTACGTCCCAAATACGCAGACTGTCATTTCCGGGCAAGAGGGTACTATGTGGCAACCGTAGGCAATGTGAACGAAGAAACGATTCTAAAGTATATCAAAGAACAAGAGGAGAATGATAAAATGGAGGATGGTTATAAATATACTTCTTTCTGTGCTTTTAGTGGGTGAAAACTTGACACTATCAAAGACTTTTGATAAGATAGAATAATGATGAACCAATGAAAATAGGAGATATACGGGGATCTGGAAAAATGGAACAGGGTAAGATATATGAGGACTTTTGGTGTCATTTTGAAAAAATGAATGATATTTTTGATATGTTTGCGATGGCTTACGTATATATGTATGATTGCTTACGTGTAGTTTCGGATATGGATTCTGATGTGGATTCAATAAAAGAGATAGATACGATATTGAATATATATCAAAATGATATTAGTGAATCTTCATCATTTATTGAATTAAAAAGAGGCATGAAAAGTATTCTTTTAAAACAAAAGAATTCATACGAGTATTGTTATCATGTGTGTTCCAGCATTTTAAAGTGGATGGATGATATTTATATAATGGATGATTCTGCACGATGGGTGGATGAGAAGAAAGTATATTCTTATGATTCATTAAATACATTATTAAAGGAACGCATAAAAATATTGCCTGCAGCTTATGAAAACAGCATGATAGGAACGTTTGCCAAAATTCCATATGGAAAATATCCAAGATTAAGGAAACGGCAGGATGCACAGGTAAATTCCATTGCTTCAATGATAAAAAATTTTATCATTATAGATAGCAAAGAGTATGACATTGTTGTTCATCGAATCAATCCCCATTTATCTTTGGTTAAGCGTGTATTAGAAGAAAAGAAGATTTCGGTTGGAATTTTTCCGGTTAGTAATGAAAAATTTGAAGATTATTTTAAGATTCAAGTTAAGAAAGATAAATTTCAGATTGCTGGTATGGAAGCTGATAAGCTGGAAAAACTGAAAAAAAGATATGTGGAGATAGCAGGACGGTTTAAAAGCCAATGTTTGGATGTTGTAGTTTTTCCAGAAATGATGATGGTGGAACAAATTTTGCCTGAAATCGTAGAGAAAGCTTTTGGAAATTGTTTAAAAATCTGTGGTTCGGAATGGAAAGAGCGGCATAATACGTCAAGTGTTTATTTTGGAAGAGAAAAATTATTTGACTACGAAAAGAAAGCTGCATTTAAATTGAAAATAAACGGGAAAGAATACACAGAAAATATACTATTAACAGAGCCTCCATACCGGTTTGAGATAATAGAAATAGAAAATATCGGTAGGATGGGGGTATGCATCTGTAAAGATGTGATGTTAGAAGAAGTTTTCCGGCTTCACAAGATGTTGCAGACGATATTCTTATTGGTGCCAATGTATTCTGATTCCTTTGAGGTAATCGGAAGTTGTAAAAAATTTGCGAAAGAGCTGCATTGTCTGGTAATTACAGCAAATGCCTGTTCAGCCCGTAAGGAAAATGAAAATGTAGGTGCAATGCTGTTACCGGGAAAGAATTTATCAGATTCTTCAAGCCAATGCGTTTCGTTATATTATAATAAGAGTTGTAATAATGATTGTGCAGATTATTGTATGGGAAAAATTTTAAAATTGGATTTTAATAAAGAAAGAATTGAAAAGGGCATACTTACTGTACATTATGATTTCGCGAGGTGATAAATATGGCTGCTAAATTTGCATTAGAACGTTATTTAGGGTATATATCTGAGAAGGAAAGCAGTACTTTACAAGAAGAAAGCAGGAATCAGGCATTTCGTGAATATGAAAAAATAGTAGAAAAGTTTTTAGAGGATGAAGTAGTTTCTGTATATAAAGAAATACGGGATTTTCATAAAGAATTAGATGCTTTGTATGAAACGAATGATTTTTCTGCGCAGATGGTTGAAATTATAAAATCACAGCTTCAGGATTCGGCATCAGACATGGAAGATATGCTAAGGGAGGAAAGACTTGATGGAATGAAAAAATGCCTTCAGGAATATTTGAGTTATTTTTCGTTCATTTCGAGAGTCAGGGAATTAGAAAGGCTGTATGAAGAAAAACAGGAAAAGAGGAAATTAGGACAGAAGTATGCCCAGTTTTTCAATGTACATCAGGATATCAGGGATATCGCCCAGAAGCTACAGGATACTCATGAGATTACTCTTACGGAAGAAATGGAGAAAGTGGTGGAAGATGGTTTTGCAGGAGAAACATTTTTTCATATTCGCGAGAGAAATCAAGGAAAGCAAACCTCTAAGGTCATTGCACTTGCACCAAAAGGGAGAGAGGCATATGCATATTATCTTTGTTTAGAGGAAAAGAAATATAATGAAGAACAATTAAATGAATGTATATTTGCAAGATGTTGCAGATTGCTGGATATTGTGGATGGAAAGAAAAATATCCATGATTTTCCTTTTGAATCTTTCGGAACTTTCAAAAAAGATATATTGCTGTTTAAACTAGAAAAAGTAAAAAGAAGAATAGGTCTTGGTTATTTTAGTAATAAGGAGAAGATTACTACCTATGTAGAAGATTTGGAAAGAATTTCGGTAAAACCGAGTGCACGCAGTAAAGCTATCCCAAATAGTCAATCCTTTTTAGAATCATCAGATTGGAGCTGAGGAAAAGATGAGATTTATTGAAGTGAACGATTTAAAATCAAAAGAAAAGGTGTTCTGGATTTGTTTTAATAAATTATTAGAGGGGGCTTCTTTTCATTTGGATCAGTACACCCATGATGAGATATTTGCTCTGGATGACATTCCGATAAATGACATAATGAAAAATGAAATAGAGCGGTTCTTTCAGTATATTCCTGAAATTGCGGCCAGATATGAAAA